>JAZRWV010000529.1:0-8278 GCA_045599925.1 Myxococcota bacterium | reverse complement strand
GCGTTCGTTCTGAGCCAGGATCAAACTCTCCAGTTTGATCTCTTATATCGAGCCGTTTCACGAAACGGCTTTACTTACTTTAGTCGCCGCGTAGCATGCTACGCGGTTTCTTGGAATCGGGTGCTTTCGCATCCGTTTTAGACTCGCACTTCTGCTTCTTATTTCTCTCTCTTCTTCGGTTTTCAAGATTGCCGCAGGCTCTTTTTCAGAACCCGTCGAACGAGCGCGGCTTATACGCGCCCAAATGAAGATTGTCAACTTTTTTATTACTTTTTTTTTGCACTCGCGCGGCCGTATCCCCGATAGGCCGCGCCGCCTTGCGTATTGGCCAGTAGCCGTTGAAAACAACAGCCACTGGCCAATAGCAAGGCCCACAAAGCTGCACACTCTTAACGAAGCGTCGAACCCAGTTTTGCATTCAGAGCATCCACAATCGTCTGATGAGCTTTCGTGACCTCTTCATCCGTCAGCGGACGGCCTTTTTCCGTATCCGATGCATCGGGATGGCGATAACGGAACGTCATAGAAACACTCTGATACCCTTCCTGAATCTGCTTGCCGCGATAGATGTCAAAAAGCTGCCAGGATTCGAGTTCGGCAGGACGGCAGGACTCGATAACCTCTGCGATTTCCCGGCACGAAACACTCGTCTTTACCGTAATTGACAAGTCGCGCTGTGAGAAATGGAAACGCGGAAGCGCCGTCATGCTCATCAAACCGGGCATCGCCTTGAGAACATCCTCGAGATCAATTTCAGCCACAAAAACACGACCGTCCAGCTTGTAATTCTTCATCACCAGCGGATGAAGCTCGCCGAAATGTCCAATCACGCGATCCTCAAACTTCACAGCTGCCTGGATGCCATCGTGCAGCCAGGGGACGAGCTCCGCATTCTGCTCGAACACAACCGGCGTCTCAAGTGCATGAAATGCCGATTCAATCGCACCTTTCAAATCATAGACATCATAGGAATGGACAGGACCATACCACGGCTTCGACGATTCACCCCAAAGCAGAATGCACAAACGGCGACTTTCGTCGAGGCAGACCACCCCATTATCCTTTTTGGATGGATAGAAGACTTCACCAACCTCGAACATCGTGCAGCATTTCTGCTGATTTGCGGCGTTTTTCTGCAGTGCGGCAATCATCGATGGCACAAGCGTCGTACGCATCGTGCTGTGTTCCACGCTCATCGGATTCGAAATCTTCATAAAACCGAATTCTCTGGCATCTGCCGCAAAATTCATGCGCTCAGGATCCGACGGATCCATAAACGTATAGTGCATGCACTCATCAAGACCCATGTTGATAAGGGATTCGCGAAGCGTGTGCAGACGCGCACGTTCCGCACGATCATACAGCGTCGGAACAACCGGATACCGCGTCGGATTCTGTTCTTTCACATAGGGAACATGCAGACATTTCATCGAAACATCGGGAAGATTCGCCGGGAAATTGTCAAATCCATAACCGCGACACACTTCTTCAATGATATCAATTTCACGCGTAATGTCGGAACGCCAAGTCGGTACTTTTACCTGAATGTTCTCACAATCCCAATTAGATGCTATAAATCCGATGGGTTTAAGCAATTTTTCGAGTTCTTTTCCCGTAAACTCAACACCGAGGATTTCTTTGACGCGTTTGGGACGAAGAACGAGGTCGAGTGGTTTATTTTCGGCCACATATTCGTCATCGACAGCAACGATTGTACAGTCGGAAGTCTGCTGAAGAAGCCAAACTGCGCGTTTTGCAGCACGCATCACCCCGTTTGCATCGACAAAACGTTCAAAGCGATGGCTGCTTTCGCTGTGCAGACCAAGGCGTTTGCTCGTTTTGCGAACACGAGTCGGATGGAAAGTCGCAATTTCAAAGATAATATTCTTTGTATTTTCATCGACTTCAGTATCAGCTCCGCCCATCACACCAGCAACGGCAACGGGTTTTACACCATCTGTAATGACGATGTCGGTGTCATTGAGTTCATATGTTTCGTGATTGTTAGCATAAATTTTCTCGCCATTCTTAGCGCGACGCACAGCAATCTTTCTGGAGGCCATTTTATCAGCATCAAATGCATGCATTGGATGACCGAATTCAAAGCAGACGAAATTTGTTATATCGACGACATTATTAATGGAACGAGCACCACAAGCTTCGACAGCGCGACGAAGCCACAACGGACTTGGACCAACCTTAACGTTGTCAATCTGAATTCCCATGTAACGCGGACAGTCGTCACCACTTTCAATGGAAACGAAATCGCCCTTCGGGATGGATTCGAGATCAGCCAGTTGCACCTCTTTAATAGAAGCTCCCATGGCCGCAGCAAGTTCGCGGGCAACGCCGTAATGGCTAAGGCAGTCACCGCGATCAGGCGTCAGACCGACTTCAAAAATATCGGTATGATAAGCAGCTACAGATTCAGGCATGCCAAGTCCGAGCACTTCGGGAAGTGCTGTACCAGGCTTTGCACTCATATCGAGACGCATCAGCGTACCGTTGTCATTGCCAAGACCAAGCTCGACTTCACTGCAGAGCATACCAAAGGATTCTTCACCACGAAGCTTGGACTTCTTAATGACAAAATCCTTCATATGCGCGCCAATCGGCGCAAATGGAACAACCCAACCTTCTTCAATTCCCGGAGCACCACAGACAACGCGAATGAGTTCGCTTTCGCCAATATCAGCATCGACGAGATGAAGGTGATCCGAATTTGGATGTTCCTGAATTTTGATGAGTTTTGCGACTTTGATATCGCCAATACACGTCGAATCGGGTGTGTGCCCTTCGACTTCCAGACCACGGGCTGTGATTTTTGCTGCGGCTTCAGCAGCAGTCATCTGGCCCGTTTCAACCATATTTTGAAGCCATTTCCAGCTAATGAGCATAGTATTTCCCTTAATTGAGTTTTTTTAAGTGTTAGTTTTCAGTTTTCAGAGTCTCCATCCACACTCCGGTCACTTCCCCCATAGGGTGAAGAACCTACCAACACCTCCTTTTAAATTAAAGAGAGGGCTGTGGAGAAACTAAACTCTGAACTGTCCAAGGAAACGCTGATCGCTTTCGAAGAGAAGGCGAATATCGGTAATGCCGTGAAGGAGCATGGCGACGCGTTCTACACCAACGCCAAAGGCCCATCCAGACCAGATTTCGGGGTCGATATTGCCGGAACGAAGGACATTCGGATCGATCATACCAGCGCCGAGAATTTCAATCCAACCGCACCCTTTGCACATACGGCATCCTTTCTGTCCGCAGAAAATGCATGCGATATCGACTTCGACACTCGGTTCTGTGAATGGGAAAAAGCTCGGACGAAGACGGATTTTGGTGTCTTTTCCAAAAAGCGACTGTGCAAAAAGCTGAAGGATTCCGCGCAGATGCGTCAGGTTCAGACCTTTTTCGATGTGGAGACCTTCCACCTGATGGAACACCGGTGAATGCGTAACGTCATCGTCGCGACGATAGACGGTTCCCGGAGCAATGATGCGAATTGGCGGTTCATAGCAAAGCATGGTTCTGACCTGAACCGGGCTTGTATGCGTGCGAAGCAGCGAACCATTTTCGAGCATCAGAGTATCCTGCATATCGCGAGCGGGATGATCTGCGGGGAAATTGAGTGCTTCAAAATTGAAATAATCCCATTCAGACTGAGGTCCGCGAGCGATCTCAAATCCCATGGAAAGGAAAATATCTTCGATTTCGCGTTGTGTTTTCTGAAGCGGATGTTCAGCTCCGCGCATTGAAACGCGTCCCGGAAGGGACAAATCTTCGCGGCGAGTTTTCAAATCGGCGAGGAGTTTCGCGTTTTCGATGTTTTTCTGGGCTTTAGCAAAGCGAGCTTCGAGCAAATCGCGTACTTCATTGACGAGCGCACCGAGTTTGGGGCGTTCTTCTGCCGCGAGTTCTTTCATGTGCTGCATATAAGCCTGCACTTCACCTTTTTTGCCGAGGTACTGTTTTTGAAGTGTGACGAGAGCATTTTCGTCCATTGCCCCCGCGATAGCATTCACTGCATTATCGCGAAGTTCCTGGAGTTTTGCCCAAACGATATCGGATGGCATAAGTTCTCCTATGCATGAGTAAGTTAGAATATTTGTACCGGGGCTTTGCCCCGAATCCTGTATTAATGATGGAATAAAATGATTCGGAATCGATAAGTTATGAATGAGCTTTGCCTTTTTTAACAGCCGTATAGAATTTGACGGCCGCGCAGGCAATCACAGTCGCGAGGAGGATTCCGGAAGAGAGTTTAATTTTCATGGAAAAGCCTTACAAAAACAAAAAAAGACGCCGGCAAGCTGTCTTACCAGCCTGAGGCGTCTTTTTTTAAGACTGCAGAGCGGGAGAATCAGATCCCTGCAAGTTTAACGATAGCTTCGAAGCCTTTGGGATCGAAGATAGCGATATCGGAGAGGACTTTGCGGTCGATTTCGATATTGTTTTTCTTCAGGCCAGCGATAAGGGTGCTGTAATTTTTGCCGAGGGCGCGAACTGCAGCGCTGATGCGGGCGATCCAAAGATTACGGAATGAACGTTTTTTATTGCGGCGATCGCGATAGGCATAAACGAGGCCATTGATAACCTGCTGTTTTGCCTGACGGAAACGTTTACGACCACCACGGAAACCTTTAGCAAGCTTCATCCAGCGATTGTGACGCTGACGACGCTTTGTACCAGTTTTAGCTCTTGCCATTTTATAGCCTCTAAATCATGCAATGTGCGGAGGAGTTAAAAACTCACTTTCTGAATCCCGACACTGTTAAATTACATCTGAATCTCGGAGGAGCCTCACGACTCGCTTAACGACCCGGCCCAGACTCTTTGAAACGCGCCTTAGGCGTAAGGCATGCAGCGTTTCAGTTCTTTCACCACCGTTGCATCCGCAACGACAGCTTTGCGCAGACGACGTTTCTGTTTTGTCGTTTTGTGGGTGAGGATGTGGCTGTGATATGCGTGATGACGCACGAGTTTGCCAGAGCCCGTCACTTTAAAACGCTTAGCAGTTGCGCGTTTTGTTTTCATTTTAGGCATGGTAATTCTCCCTATGTGTGACCAAACCGATGATAAGAAAAAACCCCAAATTACTTGGGGTCTCTCTTTCATCTCTCTATTGGACCTAGCAGATTTGAACTGCTGACCCCTACCGTGTCAAGGTAGTGCTCTCCCACTGAGCTAAGATCCAATATTAAAACGCCGAAGCATTTCAACGGGGCGGGCTTATAACGATGAATTCGCTCCCCGTCAAGATTTTTTTTCTTTTTTTTTCGTGCTTCGCTATTGGGCTGCTATCGCCGCCCAATACGCTCGCCTGACGGCCCTATGCGCTTTGCGCATACGGGCCGCCTATCATTTTATTTATAATCATCCTTACCACCTAATGTGGCACAGTCTGTTACAGCTTGATTAGCAGGACAAGTCACACTTAACCACAAACCATTCTCACAATGAGAACACTGCAACTTCACATCTGTCTGATTTTCCGCCCTGCAATAGTTGCCATTCAGGCACTCACCACATTTTTTATGAACCGGATCACACGAAACACCTTTTGCACATGAACTTCCTAGCCAGGTGCCATTACTACACGTTTCTAAAATGCCATAACCATTTGTATTATTGCTCTCACAACGCGTATCACCTGCTAAACAAGTCTCTGTTATGCAATAGTCATTTGTCTTCACCCAGGTACCGGATGTACAGACTTCCTTTTTTAAGCCTGGACATCGTTCTTCACCATTCTTACAAACACCGCACCCTGTCTTATCTGAATTACAGGAATAAACCTCACAGGATCGCGTTATACTCCCTGTAAAAGTTCCATTTGCACATGTTTTTATGCCGCCTATGCCGTTACGGTCATCCTCACATATCGTTTTTCCATTGAGGCAGTCACCGCAATCTGTCTGGGTTTCATTGCATGAATAAATACAAGAGGAACCCAACCATGTGCCATCACTCTGACAAATCTCTAAGTTTCCACCACCAGATTCATTATTACTCAGGCAACGCTTCTGGCCGGGTGTACAAGACTGTGTCAAGCCACATTTGCCACCTGTATCTTTCCACAATCCAGATTCACATTTTTGCTCAATTCCATTATTACATTGCGTATCCCCATTCACACATTCGCCACATTTGTTATGAGCAATATCACAGGAATTTGCCGATACACATCCATGCGAAACCCAGATTCCATCATTGCACGTTTCCAAAATGCCATAACCGTCCTTCGAATCATTGCTTTGACAGCGCGTATCACCATCTCGACAGGTGCTTATTCCACCAACCCTGCACTTGTCCCCATCGCAACCATTGGTGCACTTCTTAGCAATTCCCCAGAGTCCATTTGCACATGTTTGTTCTGAATCAATCTCGCACTTCGTTTTCCCATTTTTGCATTCGCCACATTTGTTATGGGCAGTATCACACGAATTTTCCCCTACACATCCCTGCGGAACCCAGTTTCCATTGCTACACGTTTCCAAAACGCCATACCCCCCCTCGGGGTCATTACTTTGACAACGCGTATCACCAGATCGACAGCTGCCTATTACATCTTCCCTACACACATCTCCATCACAGCCATTAGGACAGTCCATTTGGTACGCCCAATCACTCTCCTTACACAGATACTGTTTATTTTCTTCGCATTTTGTTTTGCCGTTCTCACACTTTGACGTCACAATAGTGGCACAATCCGTTCCAGCTTCATTGCATCCATTCTGACAGGACAAACTCCATTCCCATTGCCCGGCATTGCAGACATAAACCTTTCTATCTTCACATTTTTTCGCATTTTCCTTGCAATCAGCCGGTTCCGTCACACCAGACGATTTGCACGTTTTACCGCCATCTTCACAGCCATTTTCGCACGTCGTTCCCGCATCCCATTTGCCCTCGACACAAGTTTTCAGCAAACCATCTCTGCAGTTTGTCTCATTACTAACACACACGCCGCAGTCACTTGCATCGGCCTTGCAGGATGTACTGCAGGCGACGTTCATCTTAACGCCCCCAAAGCAAATCTGGAGCTCACCTATTCCATCATTATTGTTGCTGCATGAGGTGCTATTGTCACGACACTCACCGCATTCCGTCGCGGATCTGCAGTTACCGGTTTCACAATCTTTTGCCTCACCCCATTCTGAGCTCTCCATGCATGTCGTCAGCTTCCCATCTGTGCAAATGGTCTCCGAAGGCTTGCAGCCGTCTGTGGTGCATTGCCCTCCGGAACAACTTTCCCCACTGTCACAAGAATTCACGGTCCACTCACCGCCATGACATTCCTTATATTTATTCGTTCCAGTACACTCTCTTGCACCATCTGTACACGTCTTGCAGTAATTCATAATATCGGGAATGATATTCATAGTTCCCTGCAAACATATTTTCATGATCGTGCCATCACAATACGGCTCACCTGACGTGCACTCAGCGCATGACATTCCATCATCCGTACACCCGACACCAGCTTCACACAGACTGTACTCGCCCCACTGACCATGCTCATCGCATTTTCTTACGCCTTTGGTCTGATCGCATTCGGTTTCACCCGTTCCACAATCCATTGCAAGACAGGCATCCTTTGCATCATTGCACAAGCCGCTGGCGCATGGATTGGTTTCCCGGCTCCAAAGTCCATCGACGCAAGACTCCAAATAAAAACTGTCATTATATTCAACGCATTGCGTTTCTCCAGATGAACAGGTGTTGTCTAAAGAACATCCACAAAGCATGCTTAAACCCGCGATTATTGCTGCTATCTGATATTTTTTCATACGTCGAACTCCTTTGGTAATTACGAAAAACCTCACCAATTGTAGGCCAGTTATTGAGATTAATGAATCATTTTCATTAGTTCAAGACGAAATTAGTTCCCAATCGCGCTATTGAAAAATTCGTTGCGCCGTTGCTTTGCAACGGCGGTTTAAGTTTTATTAATAAAAAGAAAAGCCGGCGTATGGCACAGCCACAGCCGGCTTCTGTCGGCCGTATGCGCAGAGCGCACAGGCCGACACCCCTGTCGTATTGCGGCAAATGGCCGCAATAGACTGGGGAATCACTCAGCAACAATACAATCACAATCTTTTACACCACTGACAAAGACATTTGATGATTTCTTAGCGATCGAACATACGCCATCACAATCCAAAGATGTATCGCCACTAATGCTAAGGTTTATAATTTCCTCAATGCTGGAAAGATCGATTTTTGAAAGCATTGCATTTTCAGTTATATTCAAATCTGCGATTTTTTTTATATTCGG
>JAZRWV010000528.1:0-3976 GCA_045599925.1 Myxococcota bacterium | reverse complement strand
AACCGCAAGTCCTGATCCGTTCAATGTGTGTACAAAAGCCGTTTTTTCTTTCGCATCCGGCGTACGATAGCGAATATTGGCACGCCGCGCCTGGAAATCGCCAAAGTTCGAGCAGCTGGAAATCTCGCGATAGCAATGCTGAGACGGCAGCCACACTTCGAGATCATAGCATTTGCGAGCCGAAAATCCCATATCACCAGCAGACAAAACAACGACGCGATACGGCAGTTCGAGACGTTTCAGAATTTCTTCGGCATCGTTGACAAGTGCCTGATGTTCGGCTTCGCTCGTTTCCGGCGTCGCAAATTTGACGAGTTCGACTTTGTCGAACTGATGCTGACGAATAATGCCCTTCGTATCGCGACCATAGCTGCCGGCCTCAAGACGGAAACAGGCACTGTAGGCCGCATATTTAATCGGAAGCTGTTCGATCGAAAGAATTTCGTCGCGATACAGATTGGTCACAGGCACTTCTGCCGTCGGAATCAGGAACATGTCTTCGTTCGTCTTGTACGCGTCTTCTTCGAATTTGGGAAGCTGACCTGTACCAGTCATCGATGCGCGATTGACAATATACGGCGGCATCACGAGTTCATAACCGCGCTCCGCATGACAGTCAAGCATGAACTGGATGAGTCCGAGTTCAAGACGAACAGCCGCACTCTTCAAAAAAGTAAATCGGGAACCCGAAACCTTCGTCCCGCGTTCGAAATCGAGAATGCCAAGTGCTTCGCCAAGATCGGCATGATCTTTTGGCTCAAAGCTGAATTCGCGCGGCGTTCCCCAGCGACGGACTTCAACATTGCCTTCTTCGTCGGCAGCCTGCGGTACATCATCGGCCGGAATATTCGGAATATAGAGCATCAGTTTTCCAAGCTCTTCGTCGATTTCCGTTCTGCGCGCATCAATGGCTTTCAGCTCAGTACTCATGGCTTTGAGCTGATTGCGGAGTTCTGCGGCCTGCTCTTTGTTCAGCGTACGCATCTGGTCACTGGCCTGACGCTGCTCAAATCGAAGCTGGTCATAACGCTGGCATTTGGCCCGGCGTTCGTCACTCAACGCACGAATCTGGTCAAAATCGACTTTCACATTGCGAAAACGAAGTCCTTCAATGACTTTGTCGAGATTTGCAAGGACATATTTGACGTCCAACATAACTGTATGTCTCCTTTATTGTTCAAATATCGGCATCATTCGGGTCAGAATGATGCTGAAGGTTGGCTTTATTACTCCAGATGGCTCGTATGTTTCAAGCCAGGAATTTCTGTTCCTTGCTGTGCAAGGCATTTTCTCCCCTCACCATTATAAAAAATGAAAGGGGGTGAGTTTTTTGAGGGCCTTGCTATTGGCCGTACGCACGTTTCATGAAACGTGCGTACGGGCCAATACGCAAGGCAGCGCGGCCTATCGCAAGGCGATACGGCCGCGCAATGACTTCGCCCGTTCAGAATAAAGGGCCGCAATAACAGCCAGCGAGGTCAAAATAGCGCTTGCTTATGCATCAGGTGAACTATTCGAACCTGAGTTTGCTCCTCACACCAGACTGAGTACACCAATACTCTACAATGACTTTTTCGCCTACTTTGAGTTTGATTTCGCCATTTTCTTCTTTTATTCGTATGTCATCTGTAATAATTTCATGATTACAAAATTGTCTTTTTATTGTCTTCATGACGCGATTCTAACTTTTTATATTCAATAAGGAAAAACAATGAAAAAACTGTTCGTTTTCATGATTGCATTATCCATCGGTGGGACACTGTTGAGCTGTCAGATGTCTAACGACACTTGTTCTTGTGATGCCAATGCCCCTGAGGCTAAAGCAGATGCCCCTGAGGCTAAGAATGATGCCGATGTAACTGACGTTAAAAATGATGAGACTGTGCCCGTACACGCCAAAGATACCTCATGTCGGGAATTGGAAGACATAATTGCGGCCAGAGATGAGAAAATTGCTCAGCTCGAAGAAAAAATTAAAAACCTGGAAACTAGAAAAAACAAGCCGAAAAATGGTAAAAGTAGATTGGAGAATGCTGCAGTAGAACTTCCTTTCTAATTTTTATTTGTTTAATACTTATTATATAATAAGTATATCGTGTCGCTACATGTTTTGAGGGCATGGCTATTGGTCGTAGGCCAATACGCCATGCTGGGTACACCGCCACGTGGCGCGGCCTATTGCATACGGCCGCGCTTGCGAGTATATGCGCCGCCGGGAAACTCGTTTGTTCTCGGAGTGGTTGTATGAAACGCGTATTTTACATCGAAAAACAGACTGAAAACATTGACTCCGCACTCGAAGAAGTCAAAGCTCAGCTCGAAAAATGGCATATCCGACGTCACGATATCAAACAGGCTGACTTTGCTCTGAAAGAACTTCTGATAAAGCTCATCGAAGTCACTACTGAAGAAAAACTGAAAATCGCGGTTCACAGGCTGTTTGGTGATTGCATTATCCGTGTTTCCAGTCGCGGAACGCCTCTTAAAGACGAAGACATCCCGATGGGGATTGCAATGCCGGAACTTTCGGAAGTCGACTCCGAACAGGAATCGATTATTCGAAGTATTATCCTCAAATCCTACGGCAAACGCGTTTCGGTTCACCATAAAAAAGGCCTGAACGTCGGTTCTGTTCTGGTTGAAACGAGCAAACAAAGAGCACTTCGCCGCACTATTGCTGCACTTTTTGGCGGTGTCTTGTTCGGAATCATCATCCGGGCCGTCGACATTTCCTGGGCTTCTTATATTGCCGAAAATATCTTCTCGCCTGTGTACACGATGTTTCTCGATGCCATTAAAATGCTGGCGGCTCCGCTTGTGTTTTTCTCGATTGCCGTTGCATTTGCCAGTAACGGCGATATGCGTCGAATGGGAAAACTCAGCCTAAAAGTCATGGGCACTTTTGCATTGACTTCGGTCATTGCCATTATCGTTGCTCTGGTTGGGTATTGGATTTATCCCATTGGAAACCCCGATTTGGCCAATATGGTGACGGATTCGGCCGATGCTCTGGCCAATGCGGCTGAATCTTCATCCATTTCGCTGAAAAGTACGATTATCAACATCATTCCATCCGATTTTATCAGCCCATTTTTAAAGTCCGATATGCTTCAGGTGTTGTTTTTATCGGTGTTGACGGGAATGGGGGTGACAAAATTAGGAGCATCTGGCGGGAGCATTAATCATGGCCTCGACATGCTCAATGATTTGTTCCTAAAAATTACGAAAATCGTCATCAAGTTCATGCCGCTGTCGATATTTTGTGCGATGGCCAACATGATCATTAAAACAGAAACCTCTTCGCTGATTTCTGTGGCGCAGTGGATGCTCGCCACGGTGTTGTGCTACGCCTTTATGCTCATCGTGTATGCGGTGATGCTTCCGGCATTTTCGAGGCTTTCGCCGATACGATTTTATAAGAAATACGCGCCGGTCATGCTCAATGCGTTTGTGATTTGTTCCGGCAATGCAGTGATGCCGTTTAATATGGAAATATGCCGTACAAAGCTTGGGATTTCGCCCAAAGCCTATTCATTTGCGATTCCGTTTGGAACAGTAATGAATAAGAATGGCGGCTGCATTGTGCTCATGATCAGCACCTTGTTTATGGGCAGTGTATTTGGCGTTCCAGTTGAACCCGGTATGCTGTGCAGCCTTGCACTGATGGTCTATATTTTGTCGATTGCTGCGCCGGCAATCCCGGGATCACTGTTGATTTGTATTGCGATGATTTTGCCAATGATGGGCATTCCGGCCAATGCTATCAGTATCATCATGGGGATTTATGCGCTGGATTCGATGGTACAGACTGTTCTAAATGTGACGGGAACTGCGGTTTGTACGACGATAGCCGCCAAATCGGAAAATATGATTGATATGAAAGTGTGGAACGACGATTAAAAAAGAGGGCACTGCGTATCGGCACAGCCGATAGCAGTGCCGGCCGGCCGTATTGCTTTGCAATAGGCCGGCCCAC
>JAZRWV010000527.1:0-4890 GCA_045599925.1 Myxococcota bacterium | reverse complement strand
TGCAGCGGCAATGCCTGTAATTGAGAGAATAAAGAGTTTGTTCAGATTTGATTTCATTTTCATGCCTCCAGAAATCCAAAAGACGTATTATTTTAGCGAAAAATGTGGAATTTTACTATTAAAAATCAGTATCTGAGCTTTTTTTGGGGGCTGTTCAAGTGGTGCAGTGGTCTTGTTCTTGATGGAGTTTGGGAGGCATTTGGGCGTATCAAGGTTATATCTTCGATGTTTTTGTTAGTATTATCAGCCGCTTAGCCAAACGACGTTTTGGCTAAAAAAGATTGTCCTTCGAACGCTTTGCGCTCATGCGTTCATCTTTTCCATTTGGACTGTGATGAAAAAGAAAAAGTATTTTTAATGCTGGTTCATCCAAAGATATTTCGGCGTATTGTCTTATAAAGGCAATAGCCGAAATGGGCGCAGCGTATTGCCTTAAAAAGGCAATAGCGCGCCTGCGCAAAGCGTATGGCAAAGCCATAGCGGCGCACGCACAAAATATATATATTATTTTGGATAAACGAGTTTTTCTTCAGTCCACGACGCAATCAAATCGTGATAAAACGCAAGACATTTGCGCGACAACGCCGTATCGAGATTGATGTAATTTCCGCATTCTATCGGACTTTTACCAGGCATCGGACCATCATAAACCGCACCATCCGAAACGCATTTTTTCAGAAGTTCAATTGCCTGCGCATTCGAAAGTTTTGTGTTGTCAAAAAGAAAGTAAAACCCCGTCTGACATCCCATCGGCCCGAAATACACAATTGCATCCCTGGATTCGCTGTTTCGAAGGAACGTCGCCATGATATGCTCACATGAATGCATCTCGGCATTCGTCAGCAAATCGCCGGTATTCGGCTTTTTAAAACGCATATCGAAAGTCGTCACATTGCCATCCACGCGGCTCAGATACAATCCCGGCACGAGAACGTTGTGATCGACGTTAAAACTCGCAATTCTTTCCATATCATTACTCCAGATTGTCGATAAATTTCATTACGACGGCATTGAGATCCTTCATCGCCTGTGGGAAGTTGAAATCGTAGTCGTCGTTCCCAAAAAGGCAGTCCGAAACCGATTTAATGGCCATGAATTTGACCTGATTTCTCATGCAAACCTGAGCGACGGCGCCACCTTCCATCTCGATAAACAGCGGCTCGAAGTTCTCGTGAATCTTCGATGCACGCTCGCCAGCTTTGGCAAACCAGTCCCCCGTAGCCCCCGTTCCGGTTAAATAATGCATTCCCGTTGCATCCATTGCTTTTTTCGCTTTATCGAGGTCACTGGTCGGAAATTCGATGACGTTCACGGTGCTGACGAGGCCGAGCGGATCCCCGCATAACGTCGTATCGACGTCGTGCTGGATGAATTTATCGGCGAGCAGAATGGTCCCTATTTCGACGTTTTTGTAGCATCCAGCGACACCGACGTCGATGATGAGATTCGGATGGTATTTGCTGATGGCAAGCTGTGTCGCCATGGCGGCATTGACCTTTCCGACGCCGCCGGCGACGGCAATGACATTTTCGCGAATCTGATAAAACTTCACGCCGGCTTCTTCCGAAATCAGCGCTTCACCTTCGTTTTTGAGAAGGGAATCGATTTCTTTGGGCATGGCATAATAGAGAATAATCATATTCGAAGATTTTCCTTGTGGTTGGCTTGCATTGTTGATTTTGGGTGATGTGCATGCCGTCATCAGAGAATGAATGGCTAAAAGGCCGATTATTATTACGATTGCGGCCTTTATTTGGCTTTTATATCGAAAACTCATGACAATAAAGCTGAAAATAAATTCAATATTGCTGAAAAAATGCGAGTCTGGTCGCATTATCCTGATGGTTCATTCCGAACCTCATAAAAAAGAAAGACATCCGTTAAGGACGTCTTTCTTAATCAACTATTCATTTATGTATTCATTTGTGAACTGATTTCTTCAATCAGTTGCCGGATTCACAGGAAGGATCTTGTCGGGACATGCACATTCGTTATCAATAAAATTGGTGCAGTTTGAATCTGTATCAGCATTTTCTTTGCAGCACTGTTCGACGAGGTCAGCATAGTTATCGCAGGTATGAGGATCGTATTCATCGAGCACTCCGTAATCAGTACATCCCATGCTGAACAGCCCCATGGTTGTGGCAAACGAAGCGAGCAGGGCGGTTCTATACTTTTTAATCATTGACATTTTCTCTTGGGTGAGTGAGTGAAAAAAAAGCGTTCAACTTGGAACGCTTTTTTTATATTTATAAGAAACTGCACAGATTATTTAATAATCTGAGTTCCGAAACCATCGGCAATGGCTTCATATGCATGGTCGAGTGATGTGATGATAGAGCGTGCGCCGCCATTTTCGACGAATTTCATGCAGGCATTGACTTTCGGTCCCATTGAACCTTTGAGGAAATCGCCGCGAGCGGCGAGTTCTTTCATCTGGGCGAGTGTAACTTCCTTGACGTCAGTTTCATCGGGCTTTTTGTAATTGAGTTTGGCGTGATCGACATCGGTGAGGATGAGGAATACGTCGGCATGGATGAGTTCGGCGAGTTTTGCGCCGGCGAGGTCTTTGTCGATGACAGCGGCAGTACCTTCGAGGCCGTTTGCGGTTTTGACAACGGGAACGCCGCCGCCGCCGCTTGCGACGACGATGACGCCGGCATCGATCATCTTGCGGATGACTTCGATTTCGGTGTTGTCAATGGGAGCCGGGCTGGCAACGACGCGACGGAAGCGTTTTGCGACTTCTTTGGGTTTGACCTCTTTGATAACCCAATCCGGTTTTTCAGCGGCCATGGCTTTGGCTTCGTCTTCGGTAAAGAAGGGACCGACGGGTTTTGTGGGGTCTTTGAATCCCGGATCATCGGCACTGACGACGACCTGATTGACGAGTGCGGCAACCGGCGTGTTGTTGCCTTCGGCGCGGAGAAGATTTCCGAGAGCCTGTTCAAACATATAACCGAGCTGGCCCTGTGTCATGGCGCCGGCAACATCGAGCGGCATATCGGGAACGAGTTTCTTGCCTTCTTCCTGCTGAATGAGGAGGTTGCCGACCTGCGGGCCGTTTCCGTGAGTGATGACGAGCTTGTAACCGGCTTTGATGAGCTTAACGAGCTCACGGCAGGTCTTGTAAACATTCGCAAACTGTTCGGCTGCTGTTCCTTTGTCATCAGCCTGTTTAATGGCATTGCCGCCAAGGGCAACGAGAATCGTTTTGGACATAATTTCCTGACTCACCAAAAAAAGAGCGCCACCATTAGCGCGAAACGCGCGTTTTATCTTTGTTTTCATCAGTTTTGTAAACAGGTATTTGTGTTTTATGTTCGATTTTTGTTACAACTCAGTCGGTTATCGCCTGTGCGCCATTGGTGTATAGACTAAAAAAGAACGAACTCGAACAAAAATCAGTGTAAAATATCGGGTAATAGCATTGAAACATGAATGAGAGTTTAGAAAATAACCAGTAATTTCAATTAGATGGAATAGCAATTGTTGAATAATTGTTCAAAGCAGGTTTCGAATGAATGAAAGTCTAAAAATAGAGCTGATTGCTGCGGTTGATGAAGCGTGGGGAATAGGGTGTGACGGACAGATTCCATGGCATGTTGCTGGAGATATGGCATTTTTTAAGCAGCATACGATGGGACATCCATTGCTGATGGGGCGCAAGACTTTTGAAAGTCTTGATGCTAAGCCGCTTCCGGGGCGTCCTTGTGCCGTTTGGACCCATTATCCTGAGCGATATAAGGGGAATGATGATTGCTTTTTTAGTGCAAAACTGGAGGTTTTACTCGAGTGGTGTCATCAATTTTCATTGCCTGTTGAGGTCATTGGGGGAGAATCAGTATATCGAGCACTGATGCCAGGAGCTGAACGGATCTTGTTAAGCCGCATCCCCGGAAAGTTTGATTGCAATAAATTTTTTCCTAAAATTCAAGGATTTGTAATACAAAATGTAATTCAAAAGGATGGCTTTAACCTTGAAATCTGGGAACGGGGATAACTATTTAATCCTGATTAAAAAAGTCCCCAAGAATGGGATTAACCGAAAAAAGTGTTTTAATTTTATTGGATTAGGCATAAAATAATGTGTTGTTTTCTGGGTTAGAAGACGACGTATTTTGAGTGATTTGTTGGTGGCATCACCGCATCATTTCATGCCGAAAGGCATGCCAGCTAAAGAGGTAAAAATGTTCGAACTGTTTGTCATGTCTTTGCGTGAGTATTGGGGTGAATCAGAGGATGGTAGTCGTGATGTTCAGGGCTCGATTGATGAGCTTCAGTCGGTTTTGACATCGCATTATGGAAAAGACGTCAGCTGGGATGAGCCTGAACTCGATCCGGCTAAAAAAGATGAAGAGATTTCAGTGGATGTCATTGATGACGTTCAGATTGCTTCTCTGCATGCAGTTGCCGCAAAGCTTGAACTCGACGGCAATCTCGATGGACTTGAATTCGATCTGGAATCTCCGTGGGAATGTGAAGTGTTCGATCGTCTCGACGAAGAACTCAATGACGAAGCAGAAGAACGCGATGTCGAAAAATTCTGTCACCTTCTTTCTATCGGCAACAGCTTCGAATGTGTGTGCGTTCCGGTTGATCTTCCTTTCGTGGCACAGATTAATGTCGATGATGAGGAAGGTGGTGAAGAGGATGAAGAGGATGAAGAAGACCATAAATGCTGTTGCTGCGGCGACGATGACTGCTGCTGCGAAGAAGATGACAATAGCATTGATGTGGCTTCCACAATTGCCATTCGTCGCGAACTCGATGAAATCGCAAAGGCTCTTAAACTCGATACGAATCTGAACATCGACAGCGATGATGTTTCGTTTGCGGATGATGATCCTTATCGTTGCGCAAAGATTGCCTGGTACATCCTGAGCGCAA
>JAZRWV010000526.1:0-16648 GCA_045599925.1 Myxococcota bacterium | reverse complement strand
GTGACAGGCCGTTGTTGTAACCAACTCAACTACCGCCCCACATGGGGACTCTGCTTTTCAACGAGGCGGACGGGACTCGAACCCGTGACCTACGGCGTGACAGGCCGTTGTTGTAACCAACTCAACTACCGCCCCAAAGAAATTAGGGAATTAACTTAAACTGTTAAAGACCATGGGCACAGCAGGGTTTGAACCTGCGACCCTCGGCTTGTAAGGCCGATGCTCTCCCGCTGAGCTATATGCCCTCGGCACCAACACCCAGAGGCGTTCGGCGAGGGCGCCTTTTATGAGAATATCTCTTCGTCGTCAAGTTTTTTTTCATTTTTGTTTCTCATCGAGATACTTTTTTAGGAACAAGTACTCAATGATTGCAGGAAATTGGCTTGTAGAGTACTATTCCTCGCGTTTTTTATGGCTTTGCACTCACTCATGCAATGCATCCATTCTTCTCCTCTGGCTGTCACTTTTATGGTCTTGCCTTCTCTCGATATCTTCGAATCTGGTTTCGATCGCCTTCGGCGTATTCAGCGACGTCTTCGTTCACGTCTGAATGTCATTCCATATATGCCGCAGGCCGTTATCGTTTATCATGAAGGTTATACAGGCATCGACAAATATATCTCTGATGCAGGCCGCGCCTCAAAAATACTCAACTATCTCAAATACGAAGGTTGTATCGACGATTCTCAAATCGTCACCCCGAGAACAGCAACCATCACACAGCTCAACCTCGTTCACGACTTTTCTTACCTTTCACAGCTCTATGAACCGGCAATCGGTGAACGCATTTTCGGTCAAGGTTTGAACGAAGAGGCTTTGCGCGATTGCATCGAACAACAGCGTCTAATGACTGGCGGCACAATCCGGGCCGCCAGATTGGCTCTCTCCAGCCTTTATCCCAAACGCATCATCAATCTCGGCGGCGGGTTTCATCACGCATACCCAGAAGGCGGTTACGCTTTTTGTGTCTTTAACGACGTCGCCATCGCCATTCATCACCTCCGTAAACATCATTACAACGGAAAAATCCTCGTCATTGACCTCGATTTGCATCAGGGCGATGGAACAAAAAAAATATTCGCTCACGATCCTTCTGTCGCAACCTACTCTGTGCATGCCGAAAATTGGGTTCAGGATTCATATGAAGCCTGTTTCGATGTCGCTCTCGGACCTGGTATCGGCGACGCCGCTTATCTCGATGCCATTCGTTCCACTTTGCCCAACATCATTCATCAGGTTCAGCCGGATCTCGTCTTTTATCTCGCCGGCGTCGATGTCGCCGAAGATGATGAACTCGGCGATTGGCGTATCTCCCACGACGCCATCTTTGAACGCGATAAATTCGTCGATGAAGTCGTCGGTAAACGCCGAATGATCATCGTTTCCGCCGGTGGGTATGGACAGAATGCATGGCGTCATTCGGCCCGATTTTATGGTTATCTCCTCTCTCACCTAGAAAAAACTATCGATTCCGATAATGAACGCCTCCTCAGAGCTCTTAAACGCGTTTCAAAGAACTTGCCGCTCCACGAACTGACCGCTGAAGATGAAGATGATGACCTGTTCGAAGACCTTTTCGGACACATGAAACGCACGCGATTGTTCGACTTTTACTCAAAATACGGCGTCGAATGTGCACTCGAAAAAATTGGTATCCTCGAACAATTGCGAAAACTTGGCTATATGACGCCACATATCGAGTTCGAACTCGATCATCCCAATGGACAGGCCGTCCGCATGTTCGCGGATGAGGCCAAAAAAGTCCTCCTTATCGAATGCATTATCGATGAGAAAAAATTGCTCGGAAATATGAGAATGCTTTGGATCGAGTGGCTTCTTTCTCAAAATCCAAATGCTGAACCAAGTCCGGACAGACCTCTTTTGCCTGGACAGACTTATCCCGGACTCGGATGTTTGACCAAAATCATCGGCCTCCTCTTTATGATCTGCAATCGCTTAAAATTCGATGCAATCGGCTTTAATCCCGCGCATTATCACGTCTGCTTCCTTGCTAAAGGTCAGGGATGCTTTGAAAAACCTTCGGATGAAGCTCGCTTCCGCGTCGCTCAGGCTTTGACCGCAGGATTAAACATCCAGCAGGCCAGTCAGATGCTTCAGAAAGGCTTGTGCGCTGGTGAAAATACCTATAAATGGCAGCCGGCCCGCATGGTCATTCCTTTTTCGGATGAAGCCATCGCGCATTTTCAAACCCGGGAATATCAGGCCGAAGTCGAAAAACTTGCAGCTCAGGAATTGAAAAAATACGGCAATTACGGTCAGTCAAAAGGCTATCGACGTCGTATGGTGTGACACTTCTTGTTTTCAGCATTTTGGGACGTATCCCGAACTTCGATTCGGTATGCCATGCTTTAAAACTTTTATTTAACTTCTGCGAGGATAATTATTTTTCGAATTCTGGCACAATCGTTGGAAATCGATTTTAACTGAAGGTGACTGGACATAGGCGTGTACGATGGGCAACACGCGTTAACTAAAATAAGGCTCATTCTACAATACTTGGTATCACAGCTTAAACATTATGGATTCTTAAGGGCTTAGCCCTTAAGTGGGGGGCCGAGAAGGCAGGCGCCCAGTGGGCGGCTGGCCTCGCAGAGCCCAGTGAACAAATGAAATCCACGAACCGAAGCGCCGACAGGCGTGAGAGGCGAAGCGGATTTCATATGGCGAACTGAGTCCCTGGGCAAAGCCCCGGCTTGGTTAGGACAAAATATGTGCGGAATCATCGGATATACAGGCAGCAGGGATTGTGTGCAGATCATTCAGGCAGGATTGAGCCGACTCGCTTATCGCGGTTACGATTCTGCCGGTATTGCCGTTTGTCATGAAGGCGATATCGATTTAAGACGTGCACACGGAAAACTCGAAAATCTCATCAACCGGCTTGCGGTGGAGCCCATGCGGGGACACACCGGCATTGGGCATACGCGATGGGCAACCCATGGCCGTCCAAGTGAATCGAATGCACATCCGCATCGTTACGGCCGTTTTGCGATTGTTCACAACGGAATTATCGAAAATTTCCTCGAACTTCGCCAGGAACTCACGGCCAGAGGTCATGTTTTTGCTTCCGAAACCGACACCGAAATCGTCGCGCATCTGATTTCTGAATATTACGAATCGGAAAAGGATTTTCGCAGTGCAGTGCGCTGTGCACTTCGCCGCGTTCGCGGGTCTTATGCGCTTGTCGTCATTTGCGCCGATTGTCCCGACGAAATGATAGCCGCACGCCTTCAGAGTCCGCTCCTCGTTGCACTCGGTGATGGCGAGAATTTTGCCGCCAGTGATATCGCAGCTGTACTCGCTTATTCCAGAAGGTTTGTCTTCCTCGAAGATGGCGATATCGCCCATATTCAAAAGGATTCTGTCGATATCATCGATCACGCCGGCAATCCATGCAGCCGCCCCGTCAAAGAAGTCGAATGGGATATCTCTTCAGCAGAAAAACAGGGCTATTCGCATTACATGCTCAAGGAAATCTACGAGCAGCCTCAGAAAATTACGGACACATTCCGTGGCCGTTTCCTCGAGGATGAAGGCGTCGTCAATCTCGATGAATCCATTGAAAAACTTGGCCTCGAGCAGTGTGCACATATTCAGATTGTGGCCTGCGGAACGAGTTATCACGCCGGTCTTATCGGCAAATATGTCATCGAAAAACTCGCCAAAATCCCGGTTATGGTCGATGTCGCCAGCGAATATCGATATCGCGACCCCATCATCGGCCCAAAGGATGGCTTTATCGCCATCAGTCAGAGTGGTGAAACCGCCGATACTTATGCCTGTCTTAAAATTGCACGCGAACATGGCGCGAAAATCCTGTCGATTTGCAATGTCATGGATTCGACGATTCCTCGCGCTTCCGATGCGACATTTTATACGCGAGCCGATCCGGAAATCGGCGTCGCTTCGACAAAAGCGTTTACAACACAGCTCGCTTCACTCGTTTTGCTTGCGATTTATCTGGGCCGTCGCACGAATCAGCTCGACGCAGATCGCGCCAGAATTCTGCTCAAATCCTTGCGTTCCGTCCCTCAGCAGATGGAAAAAATTCTCGAAGATACGAATGCCGTTCGTGCAGTCGCTCAAAAACTGCTTCGCGCCAATTCTTTCCTCTATCTCGGCCGAAACGTTCACTATCCGATTGCACTCGAGGGCGCGCTCAAACTCAAGGAAATTACGTATATTCATGCCGAGGCTTATCCTTCTGGCGAGATGAAACACGGGCCAATTGCGCTCATCGACGATCGCTTGCCGGTGGTTGTGATTGCGCCGAAAAATTCGACCTACGAGAAGACGCTGTCGAATCTGCAGGAAGTTCGTGCGCGCGGCGGACGCATTATCAGCGTTGTGACCGAAGGCGATGACATGCTTGCACGCGTTTCGGAACACGCATTTTTTATCCCCGAAAGCGATGAAATCGTTCAGCCATTCTTCAGCGTTCTCTATTTGCAGCTGCTCGCGTATCACTTGGCCGATTTGCTTGGAAATGATGTCGATCAGCCGCGAAATCTGGCGAAATCGGTGACGGTTGAATGAGTTTTTGTGGGGATTTCTATCGGCTTTTTCAAGCCGATACGAAATCCCGGCCGTCCTATGCCTTTGGCATACGTCCGGCCATATGAGGTACGCGCGGCCGTATCGCGGCAACGATAGGCCGCGCACATGCATGGCGTATTGGCCTTTGGCCAATAGCCATGCCCCTAAAAATCCGTGTGAAGACGTGTCATGACACGTCTCTTGCGCCAAAAACGAAAAAAGGCCAGACCACATAAGTCTGACCTTTCTACATGGAGCTAATCGGGATCGAACCGACGACCTCTAGAGTGCGATTCTAGCGCTCTCCCAACTGAGCTACAGCCCCATAATCTCCGGCGAACCGGTGACGGGGTGCGCTTATACTCGCAAAACCGAAAATCGCAAGTAAAAAAAGCGCATTCCCTAAATATTATTCAGCAATCCAGCCTTCGGATGTATTGGAAATGAGGAACGGAGATTCGACACTTTCACCGGGCTGAATATTGAAATCGGCATCTGTTTCTTCGGCTTCGCCGGTGCTCATAAAAGCCACGCTCAGACCGATGCTTGCAAATGCAATAAGAATGATGGCGATATAGGCGAAACGAAAAGTCGGACGGGCAACGTCGTCGTTTTCGGCATGTGGTGTTTCCTGCATTGGTGCTGCAGGTGTGTATTCCAGAATGGTATTGGTGGATTCGATATGTTTCGGTGTCTGATGATTGAAGCTTTCGTAAGCCTGAATGATTTCATCAGCAGATATGCCAAGCTGACGGGCATAATTACGGAGAAAACCGCGAACAAAAACCTCTGCCGGGAATGCATCAAATTCATTATTTTCGATGTGTTCCAGTGCAGATTCCGGAATCCTGGTAACTTTTGAGAGTTCGCTTAACGTCATTCCGCGAGCTTCGCGTTCACGTTTAAGCATTAAACCGGGTGTTTCCATATATTAAACTCCAAATTTCTTTTATTCCCCCGAACAAAAGTAGGTGTCCTTATAATCGTCCAAACATGTGAAGTCAACGATTCTCATCATGAAAAGCCGCTTTTTTTGACAACCATGACTTTTATGTCATAGTTCAAAAGTTTTTTCAATGAAATAGGTGTGGCATTCTTGTGTCCATGCTTTTTTGAGCCTGAAATTTCTGATGTTTTGTTAAAATATCGATACTTTATAGGCAGGCGTTTCTTAGGTTAAGGCGTTTGTTCTGATTTTCCGGAAAAAAGAGATATGCGTCATTCCATTTCATTTTATGCCATGCTGTCTGCGTTGACGTTGGGGATTTCTTATGAGGCAGCTGCAAATCCGGAATCGGCCAGTATGAATTTGGCTGTTTCGGATGCAAATTTCAATTCTGAAACCGATAATGCCTTGAAGAACGATGTCTGGAATGACGTGTCTTTGCCACAAAAATGTGGATTGATGGAATGCCTGCCACTCGTCGATTTGATCGATGACGTCTATTACACCGTAAACCTGCGCATTCCCGTGTCGACTCAGGCCGCTAAATGGGGCGTTCCGGCGAATGTTCTGACGACTCTCAATGATGGTTTGACACCGGAAACCATTCTGGAACCCGGCCAGAAACTCCTCGTGGATGCCCGAATGGCTTCAGCACCGGTGCCTTATTCCAGAGGCAAATGCAATCGGGGGCGTCTTTCCAATGGACGCATGATGCCCGAAGGTGACGGCTATTTTCTTCGCACAGACAGAGCCCGTTCCTTTGGAACGGATGTCACGATTCAGGCCTTGATGACGCTTTTTAAAGCATATCACGAAAAATATCCGGATGCCCCTCGTGTCAACATCGGGGATATTTCCAAAAGACGCGGCGGAAAGGCTAATCCCCATAAATCCCATCAGTCCGGGCGCGATGTCGATTTCGGTTTCGTTCATACCACACCGCCGGATGAACACCATCCCGAACATTTCGTGCGCGGAACTGCTCAAAATCTCGATATCGAAAAAACATGGTTTCTCGTCGAAACGCTTGTGCGTACCGGGACGGTGAAAGTCATTTATGTCGACAGAACCGTCATGAAACTGCTTTGGAATTATGCTTCTCCAAAACTGACAAAGGAACAGCAGGAATTCTTTTTTTCCAATCCACGCCATGAAAAATCAGCCAGTGCCATTCTTCAGCACTGGCCCGGACATAAAAATCATTTTCATGTGCGCTTCAAATGCCCGACAGAGCAGCTCGGATGCAGAAATTAGTCGAGGGTAGATATGTCAGAACAAAACACCGATAAAGTCGAAAAAATCATCGTGACTGGTCACAGAAATCCCGATACAGATTCTATTTGCTCCGCCATTTGCTTTGCAAATCTTAAGCATTTGCAGGGGGATGAGCGATACGAAGCCTGTCATCCCGATGCACTGAATCCCGAAACGCAGTTTGTACTCGACTATTTTGGCGTGAAAGAGCCCAGACGCATCGATCACGTCCGGACACAGGTCAAAGACATCGAATTTAGAAAAACAGCCGGCGTTGACAAGGGCATTTCACTCCGCCAGGCATGGAATCTCATGCAGACCATGGGGGTTGTCACTCTTCCATGCGTTTCCGATTCCGGCGTTCTCGAAGGTGTGATCACCATTGGCGACATCACAAAATCCTATATGGATTTGGGCGACAGCAGCATTATTTCCAAGGCTAAAACCAAATACGCCAATATTCTCGATACGCTTGAAGGCAATATGGTCATCGGCGATGCCGAAACTTATTTTGAGAACGGAAAAGTGCTCATCGCCGCTGCAAATCCGGATATGATGGAGAATTATATCGAGAAAAATGATCTCGTCATTCTCGGAAATCGTTATGAATCCCAGCTTTGCGCCATCGAAATGGAGGCCGGATGCATCATCGTCTGTGATGGAGCCAACGTTTCTCTGACCATTCGCAGACTCGCGACAGAACATGGATGCACGGTCATCACAACGCCATTCGATACTTATACCACGGCGCGACTTATTAATCAGTCCATGCCGATTCGCTTCTTTATGACTTCGGAAAATGTTCTCTCATTCTCGGAAGAGGACTTTCTCGATGACATCCATGAAATCATGGCGAGTAAGAGACACAGGGATTTTCCAATACTGGATGGCGATGGAAAGTATGTGGGGATGCTTTCGAGACGGAATTTGCTCGGAGCCAGAGGTAAAGCCGTTGTCCTCGTCGATCACAACGAAAAATCCCAGGCCGTTACCGGTATGGAAACAGCGGATATCCGCGCCATTATTGACCATCACCGACTCGGAACCATCGAAACTCTGAATCCTGTTTTCTTCAGAAATCAGCCTCTTGGATGTACGGCAACCATCATTACTCAGATGTATCAGGAAGCAGGTATCGAAATTGATCGCACGATTGCTGGACTTCTATGCAGTGCAATTGTTTCCGATACCCTCCTTTTCCGTTCTCCGACCTGTACTCCTGTCGATAAGTCAACTGCTCTTAAACTCGCCGAAATTGCTCAGATTGATATCGAGGAATATGCGAGAAAAATGTTTGCTGCCGGCAGCAATCTCAAAGGAAAAACGGATCAGGAAATCTTTTATCAGGACTTTAAGCGGTTTTCTGTTGGTAAATCGCTTTTCTGCATTGGACAGATCACGTCACTCGATGCGGATGAACTCGATTCTCTCAAACCACGTCTCATCAGTTATGCGGAAATTGCCAAGGATTATCATAAAGTCGATATGATGTTTTTCATGCTGACAAACATTCTGACTGAATCGACGGAATTGATTTGTATTGGGCAGGGGGCTGAACAGCTTGTCTTGAATGCGTTCCACATCAATGAAAAAGTCAGTGAAATCCGGGATGGAATTGTTAAACTGCCGGGTGTCGTTTCTCGAAAAAAACAGCTTGCACCGATTATTATGATGGCCCTTCATAATTAATGTGAGATTTAAGAATAAAAAGGGGGTATTTTTAACTTCCCATCAATTATTCATTATCAATCGGCAAATAAGCATCTATAATAATGCGTCGTTTTTCTGGGTAGTTTTTACAGGAGAAATTGAGAATGAAAAAACAAACATGTTTGTGGTTAGGTTTAATCAGTGTTTTAGCGATGTTTGGGTGTGATGAATCCGATGACACCCCAGAGGAAAATAAGCCTGCAGAAGCGGTCTGCGGTAATGGCACCTGCGAAGCAGGTGAAACAGCAACTTCATGTGCACAGGATTGTGTGACGCAGTCCGGCGATGCCTGTGGTGATGGCGTATGTGCTCTGCTCGAGAACTTCTCGAATTGTCCGCAGGACTGTAAAGCTGTATGTGGCAATCATATCTGCGAAAAATCCGGTGGTGAATCCTTTGATAATTGCAAAGAAGACTGTGATGCACCGGGATTCTGCGGTGATGGCATTTGCAATAAATCCGAAGGCGAATCAACGACGACATGTTCCCTCGACTGTAAGGAACAAATCAGTTGTGGTGATGGCGTTTGCGGTAAGGGTGAATCAAGGTTCAACTGTCCGAAAGACTGTCCTCCGGTTTGCGGCGATGGGCGTTGTGAAGACCCTGAAGAGTCTATGTTGAATTGCCCGGATGACTGCGAAAATAATGTGGTTGAATATACGGCCGTTTGTGGTGACGGAATCTGCGATTCTTCAGATGAAACCATCAGTTCCTGTCCGGAAGATTGCGATCAGCATGGCCTGGCACAACTCACACTTGATGAGTTTAACGCCCTTAATGAAGGCAAATATCGTTTCTATTTCGACTACGATAAGGTTAAACAGCCAGCCGAAGGACCTGCGGGCGAGTCGAATGATGCTAAAATGGAACGCATGATGAGCGATTTCTATTCGTTCCCGTTCCCAAGTGAATTGCGTACGGATGAATATGGCCGTGAGGATATTCGGTATTATCCGATGCCGTCAGGTGATTCGATTTTTAAGATTGTATCTAATATACCGGTCCTTAATAAACTTACAGATATCATCCCGGCACTCATTGAACGTGCACAGACTGAACGAAAAGGCTTTTCACCGATTGGTGCAAACTATTTCAGAACGACAGTCAGCCTCGACCAGAAAGAGTTCCCGGAACCTGCAGAAACGATTAAACCGGATTCCTGCTACCAGATGATCAATGTTGAAAAGACGTCACGCCATTACGGTGAGCGCGTTCCTCTTTACATTACCAACCATCGTGGCGCAAAAACCGGCGTATGGGCTTCCAATACACTCGTCCTGAGACCGGTTCCCGGTGCGGGCGCAAATCCCGGCGATCGCTATGTGACGGTTATCACTGACTGTCTGACATCTAATGGACATCCCATCAATATGTCCAATAAGCTGAGATATATTCTCGAAAAAGCTGCACCAGAGGAAATCAATTCCAAAATGGCGTACTACGTCGATCAGCTTAAAGACCTCGAAACAAGTGGCAAACTTGGCTTTAAGATGAAAGATATCCGCGCCATGACTGGTTATCAGGTCATGGATGTCGCGCATGAAATGGATCAGATCGCTGCCGACCTCAAAGGCAAAGGTCATATCAATACGGATGATAAAGGCGTTGCAATTGGTCAATGGGCCACAACGACGAGCAGCGGCTGGACGACAAAAGGTTATAATGCCTATATCTTCAGAGGAACATTCACGACTGCAAACTATGTCGATGGCAAATATCCTTACACTGGTGCCGGTGAAGGGCAGATCACTTTCGATGAAAACGGAAAGCTCGTTTCTCAGGCAAAAGAAGAAACTGTCAATTATTCCATTATCATTCCTCGCACATCCATGCCGATCAAGGGTTATCCGATTGCTGTTTATGGGCATGGAACCGGCGGTGATGCTGATACACACTGCCGCTATTATAATGATGAAGGCATCGTTCTCATCAACGGCGGCGGCGGTTCCAGCATCTATAATAACCCCCCGAAGGATACAGCCGTTCCAATGGCGATGATTGGTTTTGATGCTCATCTTCAGGGAAAACGCGGTAATGGCGATATCGTGAACACAACCGATCTCGTGATGATGATCCTCAAAAACCCGGTTGTCATTCGCGAAAGTTGGCGTCAGACCGTTATCGATATGCTCGTTTTGTACGACATTCTCGATAATAAAAAGCTCGTTCTCCCGCCGCTTCCCGATTCGAAAGATGGCAAAAATGTCATTTTCGACAACAGTTACGGCCTTTATATGGGACATAGCCAGGGATCGCAGGAAGGCGGTATGCTGCTTGGTCTGACCGGTTCGATTAAAAATGCATTCCTTTCGGCCGGTGGCGCTGGCATTATCCTCAGTTTCGTCGATCTCCATCCCGATTTGAGCAAAATTCCGGTCGTCAGCGAGATTCTGAATGGAAAATCCGTTGCCGATATCGTTGGATTCGTTCTTGGTCTCGATGATGGCGATATTTCCTATGATTCGTTCATTACAAATCATATCGTTCAGGCCCTCGTTGATCCGCTCGATCCACTCAACTATACACGCCGGTTTGTTATGGAACCGCCGAATGGCTGGGAACCCAAGAATGTCGCACAGACGATTGCTCTCGGTGACCAGGATACACCGCAGACTGCTCAGTTTACGATGATCGCATCCGAAGGTTTGCCGCCCATTGGCGATCTCTATGAAGTGACCGAACCGATGAAACTCGCCGGATTTACCAAAAGCACGGGCGCGTCGGCGCATGACAATATTACGAACCTCGACGGCAGGAAGGCAACTGGCGCCTCAATGCAGTTTATCTACACTGGTGATGATAACCCGCACTTCGCGATTTATCACATGGATAGTGCCCGCATGGCTTTCGTCAATTTCTTTCATTCGGTCGTCGTCGATAAAAAGGTAACGGTTTCCGTTTCCGGTGAACAGACGGGCGATGAATAATGGTTTTGTGGGCATGGCTATTGGCCCGGTGGACATGTAGAGACGCAAAATTTTGCGTCTCTACATACCCACCGGCCAATACGCCATGCATTTTCGCGGCCTATCGGCCCGCAGAGCCGTTATATTAACGGCTCTGCGGGCCAATACAGCCGCGCATTAATGGATTTTGTGCATGAAATTTAAGATCTGGCGACAGGCCGATGCTAAATCAGACGGCCACTTTGAAACATTTGAATTGACTGTCGATCCGGAGGCTTCCCTGCTCGAAAGTCTTGATGCAATCAATGAATCCCTCGTCAAAAAAGGACAGGATCCGATTGCATTCGATTCCGATTGTCGCGAGGGGATTTGCGGATGCTGCGGACTCGTCGTCGACGGCGTCCCTCATGGACCGGTCCCAAAAACGACGACTTGTCAGCTGCATATGCATCATTTCGCCGGTCAGAATGAAATTACGATTGAGCCGTTCCGCGCAAAAACACTTCCCGTCATTAAAGATTGTATGGTGGATAAGTCTGCTCTTGAACGCGTCGCAAAAGCCGGTGGGTTTATCAGCGTCAGAACTGGTCAGCAGCCGGATGCCAATGCCATTCTGATCCCAAAGAAAAAAGCTGATGAAGCTTTCAGCTATGCAGCCTGTATCGGTTGTGGAGCCTGTGTCGCCGCATGCTCCAATGGCGCAGCTCATCTCTATACGGGCGCTAAAATTGCTCAGTTGCTCGCGCTTCCTCAGGGAAATCCCGAACGAAGCAGACGCGCTCACGATATGGTCGAACAGCTTCAGAAAGAAGGTTTTGGCGGCTGTTCAAACGAAGGTGAATGCGAAGCTGTGTGCCCGAAACAAATCAAAACCGGGGCTATTGCTGCGATTAACCGCGAATATATTCGTTCCATTTTCGTGAAGTAATATCCGCAAATGAGTCAGATCATCATCAAAGACCTCAAATTTTATGGATTTCATGGCGTTTACCCGGATGAACAGGTCGTGGGAACGACATTCCGGGTGGACGTCATTGTCGATATCGATGACGATTTGAACGGATTTTATACAGATC
This sequence comes from Myxococcota bacterium, assembly GCA_045599925.1. GTDB lineage: Bacteria > Myxococcota_A > Bradymonadia > UBA4248 > UBA4248 > UBA4248. Next base: position 4,199 of record JAZRWV010000526.1, on the reverse strand, counting down.
AGCTCGAGGATACACTCAATTACGAGAAAATTGTCGAACACCTGATTTCCATTGGTACAACCCAAAAATTCAGACTGATCGAACGACTTGCACAGGTGATGGCTGAAGATATTTTGTCGCTTGATCATGTTTTCTGTGTCGATATTACGCTATATAAGTCTGTCACGCGCCTGACGCCGGAACCGCAGTGGATCGGCATTCGACGGCGCGTCGAAAAAGCATAAAAAAAAAGCGCCGTATCGGAGATAGGCGCGTGGCATTGGCGTATTGTCCCGTATTGCCATTGAACACAACGGCAATACGGGACAATAGCCATGCCTTCAGAGAAAAAAGGGTCACATGATGAAAAAATATCTGTTGATGTGTGCTGTTTTGAGTCTGGCCATGATGGGATGTTCGGATGATTCGGGATCTTCTGGTAGTGGCGGAAATGGCGGTGATTCGACCTGTGGCAACAGTTCCGTTGAGGCGGATGAAGTTTGCGATGACGGCAATACAGAGAACGGTGATGGATGCAATGCCGACTGTTCGGTGGTCGAAGACGGCTGGACATGCCCGAATGAAGGCGGCAAATGCAGCAAAAATGCCGAACCGGTCGAGGAAAAATGCGGCGATGGCGTTGTCAGTGGCCGTGAAGTCTGCGATGATGGCAATACAAATAGCACAGATGGTTGTAGTGCCGATTGTCTCTCCGTCGAAGACGGTTGGACATGTCCTAAAACCGGCGGTCAATGCTCGGAAAATGCCATCTGCGGCGACAAAAAATTGAGCGGCCTGGAAGTTTGTGACGACGGCAATGCCGAAGATGGTGACGGATGTTCTGCCGACTGCATGACTGTCGAGAATGGGTATCGGTGCACAACACCGGGGCTGTTATGTACGCCGGATTCCTGCGGTGATGGAGAACTCAACGAGGAAATGGGCGAGGAATGCGATGCCGGCGATTCGGGATTGGATTATGGCATACGCGGCATGTGCGGAAAGAATTGTCATTTCGCGCATTATTGCGGTGATGGACTGCTCGATCCGATTGATATTGCGAACGGCGAAGAATGCGATGCTGGCGGCGATACATCGGATTCCTACAATGGATGCACATGGGAGTGCAAAAAAGTCAATTACTGCGGCGATGGGCAGATTCAGGCCGAACACGAACAGTGCGATGACGGAAATAGTGTTGATGGCGACGGCTGTTCGTCTTCGTGCTCGTTTGAATCCGGATTTACATGCATTACAAAAAATGGAAAAAGTGAATGCAGCTCGATTTTATGCGGAAATGGTGTGATCGATACCGATAATGGTGAAACATGTGATGATGGCAATCGTCTTGGTGGTGATGGCTGCTCGATGATTTGCCTCGTCGAAAAAGGTTCCAGATGTACTGCTGATGATTCGGGAAAATCCGTCTGCGAAAAGACATGCGGCGACGGCACTATTGATACCGATACCGGCGAAACATGCGATGATGGCAACGTGACAGACGGCGATGGATGTTCATCGCAGTGTACTGTTGAACCGGGATTTCTCTGCAATGAAAATGGGTGTTATGCCCGTGCATGCGGTGATGGCATTGTTGCAGGAAACGAGGGATGTGATGACGGCAATGTCATTTCCGACGATGGTTGTTCGAAATTCTGCAGGCGCGAAGAAGGGTATCACTGCGATAGTCCTGGAAAACCATGTGTTCCCGATGTTTGTGGTGACGGCATTGTGACAGGGGATGAAAACTGTGATGAAGGTGTCACTGCGCATCCTGAAAATGCGACGGCCGGATGCGTGAATTGTCGGACTCAGATGGGATGGAAATGCGAAACGGCCGGAGCCTCCTGCAGCGAAGCTGTTTGTGGAAACGGCATTTTGGAAGGCGCAGAAACCTGCGAAATTCCTGATGATGATCCGTCCGGTTGTTGCAATGGGTGCGTCATTCAGGATCACTGTGCATGTGATGCGGATGGCAAAAACTGCGTCAAAGGCGAGTGCGGGAACAACATTCTCGAAGCCGGTGAAGTGTGCGATGACGGCAATCTTGTGGCTGGTGACGGATGCTCTCCGGACTGCAAGACTGAAGCCATCTTCAGCTGTACCAATGGCATTTGCAAAGCCACATGCGGCGATGGTTTGACGCTGGTCGAAGCCGGCGAAGAATGCGATGACGGCAACCTCGTCAACGGTGATGGCTGTTCAAGCGAATGCAGGATTGAACCGGGTTTTGAATGCACTAAATTCGATAACAATCAGGAACCCGATGTGTTGAATCTGCCCATTACTTATCGCGATTTCCGTGCGTATCACTTTGGAAAAACAGGCAACACCAATTACGGCAATTATACGCCTGTACACATCGGTACGCCGGGATTCTTTACGCAGGCGGAGTTTGATGCGTTGCCGGAGGTATGTAAAAAGGACTCGGGCTATCGTTTCAGACACTTCCCTCTGGCGGGTTCTCCGATTCCCGATTTCAACGGCAATGGCTGTTACAGCTGGAACCGCTGTGCAAACACGGTTTACCCTGAACTGAATTCCAAAGGCCGTCCCGTTCTTCGTCCTGCTTCTGAAATGACTCGACATCCACAGGCAACATCGAGCTTTGATGGCTATGAGGAATGCAGGAATCTCTATACCTGTCCCGAAGTCTTCGATTATTGGTATAAAGACTCCGATATGAGTGTGACGATTAAAACGACGCTGCCGTTAAAACGCGAAATCGTCAATGGCGTGACGAGATATCATTTCCTTTACACTGACAATGGATATGCATATCAGGGGTTCTGGCCGCTTGATGGCAAGGGGTTCCATGCATCCGATGCCGCATCGACATATGGGATTCGTGAAAGTGCTCATGGTCTGTTTACAACTGAATTTCAGTCATATTTCAAATACAATGGCGATGAAACCCTGACATTTGAAGGCGATGACGATGTCTGGGTCTTCTTTAACGGGCACCTCGCGCTCGAATTTGCCGGCATTCACGGCGACTGGACGCAGTCGATTACCTTGACGGAAGAAAAAGCGAAAGAATTCGGCATGTATAAAGGCGGGATTTATTCCCTTCAGATGTTTCATGCCGAGCGTTGTCAGGGCGGTTCCGCATTTGAGCTTTCACTCGTCGGATTCATCAACATGGGAACGAGTACATGTTCGGCTGTATGTGGTGATGGCGTCATTCGTGGCGATGAGGAATGCGAGTTCCTGAATGGTGAGTCGCCGTCGGATGTCGAGGCACAGCATAAATACGGCTGCTCTTCGACCTGTAAAAAACAGCCGTATTGCGGAAATGGCATCATCGAAGCTGGCGAATCATGCGATACAGCCGGTGATTGGTGCGTGAATTGTCAAAATTCCAAATGCAATAACGGGGTGTTTGACCCGGAATACGAGCAGTGCGATAAAACGGCCCCGGCATCTGACGCGAATCGTCACGAAAATTGTCTCGATACATGCCGGTTTGCCGGTTGCGGCGACGGCATCATTCAGGATGGTGAAGAGTGTGACGATAGCAATCAGAGCGATGATGATATGTGCACGCACGAATGCAAACTGCCGTATTGCGGTGATGGGATCGTTTCCCCCACGATTGGGGAGGTCTGTGACGATGGCGTGAACGACGGCGGTTATGGACGTTGCGGATTTGGATGCACTTATCAGGCTCCGAAATGCGGGGATGGCGTCGTCGACGCTCTGAGCGGCGAAGAATGTGATGACGGAACTGAAAATAACGTCGGCGGTTATGGAAAGTGCAACTCCGAGTGCAAACGCGATGAATACTGCGGGGATGGCGTCGTTCAGGAAGCGTTTGAACAATGCGATCCGGGCGTGTCGCCTGATTGTTCGGCATCGTGTGGCTATGAAATCAATTAGCAGTCACAATGGGTAACTGATTTTTATGATATGGGAGCGCGCTATCCGGCTTTGCCGGATACGCCACGCATAAAAGGCCTATGCTGACGCATACGGCCTTTTTTTGTGTGGGGGGAACATCCCGGAATCCGCTTCGATGCCTTCGAATTATATTATTAGATGTATTTGGGCAAAAAAATCCCCCGGCAATGCTGGGGAATTTTTTTTAATTTGCATCCATCTTTTTCTTCAAATCTTCAATGCGTTCTACAGACCAAAACGTCACCTTCTGAATGTCATCAGTTGACATTCCGCATTTGACCATGCGTTTTGCCATTTCTTCAATTGCATCCTCAACAATT
>JAZRWV010000525.1:0-3102 GCA_045599925.1 Myxococcota bacterium | reverse complement strand
GAATTTAAGGTAACATTTCATTTGTTCACTGGGCTCTGCGATGCCAGCCGCCCACAGGGCGCCTGCCTTCTCGGACCCCCGCTTAAGGGCTGAGCCCTTAAGAATCCACAATGTTTAAGCTGCGATGCCAATATTGCAGCTTAAGCCATATTTTCGTTAAGCGCGCGTAGGGGTCCCTTTCCCATTCCGGTAAAACCTAGGTTATGCCTGCATTTATGCTGAGTATAGATTTACCCCGGGTGAGTTGTAACTATCTACCTAAATTTTTTAAATGCTATTGCTTCATATTCTCATAAGAAATATCTGAATAATTGTCGATTCCCCCTCATACGCCGCTTTGCGTTCCCTTCACTTCAGTTCACAATATGAAATGTGCATCGTTTTCCGCGCAGCCTCACCCTCTTGTCACTTTATAACAGTCCACCACTCCATTCAATGGCGAGGGGAATTTGACTTTGTCAATCATTATTAAAACGAACGAGAACTGCTTATATATAAACTGCATAAAATACAGTAATATCCAAAATAAACACAATTATATAATACACCATTCAATTTATCTATTTTATTATATAAACTTGAACGAATATTTACAAAATCTTAAGCATTCTCATCATCTGATGAATACTCTTTCGCAAGGATCACGAACTTTTCATAAGCCAGAATAATACGCCGTACAGCCGTTTCAAACTTTAATTTGGTTTCAACACCAGACCGACGAGCATGCAGTTCAAATGCAATAATATGGGGCTTAAAATCAATTTCCAAATCCCCAAGTTTAGACAGAACAGCCAGATTTTCAACAACCCCTCGTTGTTTTAAAAACACATGCCACGGTGTCACATGTGCAATATCCTCTGTTGCGTCCATATGACGACCCAGCTCTCCGTGAAGCTTTAGTTTTCTACGCCCCAAACGCATGAGTCTTTGAAATGGCGTCAATGAAAACATGCTCACATCGAACAGGCAGGAATCACAAGGAGTCACTGCAATTCTGCTTCTTGTGCTGTTCTGAAAATGTTCAATCTTAATCTCCAAATTATGGAACGATATCAACTGAACAGTCTGAAGTTTATTTTCGGATAGAATGGGCGGAGTGGAATGACAATTCTGACAGCAGTACCCGATTCCGACATCATACAAATCTTCGAGCTGATTGACACTACACCCACAATCACAGCATTGAACACCAAGATTATCGAGAGGAGTCTGAGCAAGGACGCCGGAAATATCCCGTTCAGCCTTGAGTTGAAGATAAAAGATCAAAGCAAACTGTGTCTGGTCAAAGAAACAAGCATGACATCTTGGACAAATATGGAAATAAATACCGCCATTTTCCATGGGCAAAGAAACACTCCGAAGCGTGGTCTGACAATGAGCACATGCCAGTTCTATCGGAGCAACCGAAGCCCGAGATACAAGTTTTTCACACTCGAGTCCAAGATATGCGCGACATTCGAGTGCGCGCATCCATATTCCGTGACAAATTGGACAGAGATAAGCCTGAAGTGGCGTCGAATAATCTGAATTCAAAAATACAGAATTCAGTGTTCCATGCAGTCGCGGACACTTCATGCTTCCCCCTTCATCAGAATAGTGGCTTAATCAATGGCTCAATAAACGAAACAGGAGAAATAAATGCAAAAATCAAAGCAAGTACCAAGCATACCCCTACACAAATAAGGGCGACCTTGGAAACCTTAAAAATTGAGGATTTTTGAGAAATTTCGCCACTCAATTCCGAAGCAGTCAAAGCTGAATCCTTTGATGATTCAGATGTCTGCCCTGATGATTCCGATGCTTTATCAGGCTGTTCTGTTTCAGCGGTTGACTTAGCTTTATCAGAACCAGCAGTGGCTGATTTCGCTCCCGATTTGTCATCTGAAATATTGTTTGGAGCAGGGATTGGAACGGTTTTCTTAGTATCCGAAATACTCTCCAGCTCACTCTTAACATCAAGATTGATATCAGCAAGTGCATTCGGATCCCCCTGATGAACGGACTGAAGAAGTTTCAACTGTGCCGCTGTTACACCAACCACAGATGTGCTTCGATTCACAGCATCCGCCTGGACTTCATCATTCGATACCGATGATGTTTCCTTTGAAACCGACGAATTCTCTTTTTGTTCTTCAGAAGAACCAGATACTTTTGCATTCTGAGAAGACGAATTAGATTTCAGATTTTGCGAGGATGAATTGAGTTTTGGATTCTGTGATGCAGAATTAAATTTCGGATTCTGTGATGCAGAACTTCTAGATTCTCCCTGACGAGAGGACACAGGAGCCACTGAAGATTTTGAAGGTGAAGGTACCGGCTGTTGTTTTGGAGATATGGATGCTGCCGGCTGCGAAGCTTTTTTCACGCCAAGTGCAGCTTCTTTTGCTGAGTTCTGTGCAACGGCCAACAGATCGACAGCGCTCAGGCTCAGAGTACGTTCGCCAGTGCTATCAGGACTGAGCCAGTCATCTCCATTCCATTCGGCATTATCATCAAAGACATCAGCCCCACCCAGACCAATATCCAGCGACGGAACTTCAAGACTTGCCCATGCATCCGAGGTAATCTCGCTGACCGGATCGACATTCCCCATCTCCGGAACTTTGTCGAGATCCACTACAAGTGTATCTAATGATACAGGCTGTAAATTCTCCTGGTTTGCCTGGCTTGCATCACTCGTCACATCAGCAGGAAACCCGCATGTCGCAACCTGACGTCGAAGCATTTGGGCTTCGCGAAGACTCAATCCAGAGGATACGACAAGATTCCCATTGGCATCGGTTCCCAGCGGGAGTCGTACCGAAAGCCCATAACGGCTTACCGTCTGCTCAAACGTCTCTATCTGTGCTGAAGTGTAGTTTGCTGCAGGTAATACGACCGAAAACTTCGCCTCATGCTTCATCTCAACTTCCTTTACACAATAGCTCTTCTGGCTTCACACCATGACACAACCAGACTTTACTTATATCACATATTGCCAATATATGGCAGATAATTTCTCTTCAATCGCCACGTATTTTATTTTAATGAAGAATTTTATTCTCAAACACTGGTATATTATTCTGTTTGCCTGAAAAATTCAGGCGTTATTTTTCCTGTTTT
>JAZRWV010000524.1:0-4196 GCA_045599925.1 Myxococcota bacterium | reverse complement strand
GAGCCCCGGTTGAGATGTAACATCAACCGTCATGAATACGTAATATCGCATTGCAGAACATCTAAAACAGGCTTAAAACCCTGCATGGATTTTTTCCCTCGTTTTTTAATGCGGGAAAATTGAACAAAAGAATAGGTTTTCTGGCTGGAATCGCCAGTTTTTCAGGATAAATTATCTGAAGGAGAACCCCATGATTATTGCAGTGGATGGCCCCAGTGGGGCTGGTAAAAGTTCGGTTTGTCGTGAAGTCGCCAAACGTTTGAACTGGAATCTGCTCGATACAGGCGCAATTTATCGCTGTGTGGCTCTGACTGCACTCGAAAGAGGCGTCGACAATGATCCCGTCGAATGCGGAAAAATTGCACAGACGCTTGATATTCGCTTTGAAGCCAATAAATCCGGGCAGAAAGTCTTTATTGGCGAACGCGATGTTACGAAAGAAATTCGCACCTTTGAAACAACTCAATGCGTCAATCATGTTTCCCCGATGCCGGAAGTTCGTGCCCAGCTGCTCGATATTCAACGTCGCCTTGGGCATGCGTCAAATTCCATTGTGGAAGGTCGCGATATCGGTTCAGTTGTTTTTCCGGATGCAGAACTCAAAGTCTTTTACACGGCTTCTGCCGAAGCCCGCGCAATGCGCAGAATGAAGGAATTCGAGGCAAAAGGTGAGCATTTCGATTTCGAAGAAGTCGTAAAACAGATTCGTATGCGCGACGAAACCGAATTTCATCGCGAACATTCTCCGCTGATTCAATGCGAAGATGCCGTTGTGCTCGACACTTCAGAACTTTCTTTCGAAGAATCCTGCAAGGCCTTGATTAAACTCATCAAAAGCCGATGTTCGTGATTCTTGTAAAGTGACCTAAAATGCTTTGAAACTAAAGGACTTTTTTTGTAATCATAGACTGAGATGGCTACTGTTCTGCAAAGCTCAAGCCTAATCAACTGAAATGTTGATAATAACCAGTGGGGTAGTGTGTAAGGGGGCCGGCTATATGCGCTTGACGAAATGATGGCTCAATCTGCATTAAGGGCTTATCCTTTAAACAGGTTCCGGTGCAAAGCCCTGGCTGAACTGAAATTATAATGCGCAGGAATGGTTTGTGGATAAGACCTGACTGTGCGTTTCTTTTGATAAGGATGAAAATGACTCAATTTTCGCAGCTTTTTAAACTCGATGATCGCGCTTCGCTTGCCAAAAAGCCTCGTGACCGCATGGAAGCTCTGCTTGCGCAGCCAAATACCTCTGAGGCTGTTCAGGCGCTTGATCCTATCGAATTCTATGATCTCTATCACGCTGTTGGTCCGGGGGATGCAATGTGTCTTCTCGAATATGCCGCCCCTGAACAGCTTCAGACATGTCTCGACCTCGACATTTGGCGCGGTGATTCAATGAGCGACACAGAACTCGCCCCTTGGGTCGAACAGTTACTCGCCGTTCCCGACGAAAAATTCGAAGAATTCTGGAAAAATATCGATCCGGAAGTCATGGCTCTCTATCTTCATCGCAATATCAAGCTGTATATGGCCGAAGATAAAAATGATGAAGTGGATATTCCCGACGAAGAATCACAGAATGTGGCGCAAACACCTGATTTTACTTATTGGGTTGCTTATCCGGAAGATGCCGATAAGGCTGAACTTCTTCGCCAGCTCATCGACAGACTTTATGCCGTGCTCGGTATCGACAAAGCCTGGTCTACGCTCGAAGGCATGCATTTCGAAATGGAAACGGATCTCGAAGAAACGGCTTATCGTTTTCGCACGGAACGCATTCGCGAATATGGCTTTATGCCTCGCGATGAAGCCGCATCTATCTTTGCCAATGTCGATGTCGCGGTCGAAGCCGAACGCATGCGCAAAGAAGCCGAAACCGAACTTTATGTCAAACCGTATCCTGTTACATCCAAACTTGAATCGGCACTTGCATCACTTGATGATTCGGCGGCTTCGGACTGCTATTTTGCCCGCATTCTGTCGAAAGTCGAGAATCGCGAAGCGATTAAAGTGCAGCTGCTCTCAGCCGCTCAGCAGATTTCTTCATTCGACGGCTATCAGCCGCACGAAGAACAGGGCTTTGAAGACTGCATGGTGCTCGCAGTGGGATATATCAGCATTGGCCTTGAGTTTGCTTCGGAAAAGGATGAGGATGCGGCTGCGCGCCTGCTTTCTCATATTGCGCTTCGTCGTTTTGTGACACTCGGATACAGCCTGACGCTTGAGCTTCAGCGTAAGGCTAAGATTCTGATTTCGCGCGGTCATCTTTCGATTATTGAAGATCAGCCGATGAGTTTGCTGACGACATCACAGCGCGACGCCGTGGAAGGCATGCTCCTGGAACGACCGCGTCCAGCAAATTCAGCTCTGACGCCGTTTATTTCACTTCGCAACGTGCAGAGGTCGGCGGCTGTCATTGCCGATGTCGCAACGCGTGAACTTTTCTTTGGCGAGGCGCTTCACAAGACAAGGGATGACATTTCGCTGCTTGCGTATACGAATGAACTCGTTCAGGGCGTGGAAAATGTCAATTTTGACAATGTGGCCATCACCTGGCTGACGCGTCATTATCTGAAAGATGAGAATCCGTGGAATGTGTATATGGATGATGCCCTTCCGTCTCGAAGTGATGTCGTGGCGGCCATTGATGTGGCGCAGATTCTGCCGCTTTTCAGATCGGGGCTGCCGGAATCGACGCTTCAGGCTTTGAGCCGTTTTGCCCATCAGTTGCGCGAATTTGTGGATGAGCAGTGGCCGGAATCAGAAATTAAGCCGGATCCGATGCTCATGAGCGCACTTTTGATTGCTTCGCATGATGCATAATGAAGAAACAGGCCGTATGCAAGGCATAGGCCTGTTGGCAGGCCGTATGCGAGGCATAGGCCTGCCGCGCCGGCTGTATTTTCATGAGATGCCGTCAGGCAGATCATGAAAAAGGCAGGCACCATCACAGCTTTTCGATATGCACAATGCGATCGCAGCTGTCTGCAACGCTTTGATCGTGCGTGACAATGATAAACGCCATGTTTTCATCGCGGCAAAGAGCGCGGAAACTGTCCATAATTTCGCGGCTCGTCGCTGCATCGAGCGCACCGGTCGGCTCGTCGCACAGAATAATGCGCGGTTTGAGCAAAAGGGCTCGCGAAATGGCCACGCGCTGTTTCTGCCCCCCCGAAAGCTGTGTCGGCATCGCATCGCGCTTGTCATCGACGCCAAAACGTTTCATCAGCGAGAGCGCATTCGCTTCTGTTTCTTCAAGAGTTTGCCCCTTGCTGCTGAATGATGCTGGCAGACACACGTTTTCAAGACATGTCATGTGGTCGAGCAGATTGAAATGCTGAAAAACAAACCCAAACATCTGATTGCGAAGGTCGCTCAGCGTTCCGTCTCGCAGCAGTCTGGTCTCCGTTAACTCACCGGAATCGGGCGAAATCACTGAATACTGGCCGGAATAATCGGTGTCGAGGAGGCCGAGAATGTTGAGCAGCGTCGTTTTGCCGCTTCCGCTTCGTCCCTGAATGGCGAGCAGATCGCCTTCGCGGATTTCGAGCGAGAAATCTTTTAGAACGTCGAGTTTGACAGAACCGGTGCCGTAAGATTTATGGATTTTTGTGAGTTTTGCGATGATTTTCATGCGTTTTTTTTGTTTATGGCTTCGCTTTTGACGGCCGGGCAAGCCCTCGCCGTCAATACGCTTCGCCTGCGGCGCTATTTCAGTCCTTCAATACGCGCCGCTTTCCTTATTTAGTGCAGCCAGTGTCGTCATCACAGCCATTGGTGCAGTTTTCAATACCTTCGGTGAAATAATATCCGTACTGGCCTGCGTCGCCTTCACGACATTCTACATAGGTGTAGGCTGTATGCAGGCCGTCATCGGAATGCCAGCACATTTTTTCCCGCGCATTTGAGGGATCGCATGTTTTGCTGCAATAGGTCTGGCCATTTGGCTTGTAAATGCATGTCCTGTCTTCTGAACATTGAATGGTTGAAAATACACCATAAATACACATGGCTGCTTCCGATTGGCCGATGCATTTTTCGTCGCTCGTTTCGCATTCGTGATCGAGGCATACGTGATGATCTTTACAGCCGTATTCACAGTAGATCATGGAGTCGTCATTTCTGACGTACAACAGGTTGTCGCCGATTTTTGTACAGATTGTTTCAAACTGGAACATGCCGAAATCCGGACTGCC
>JAZRWV010000523.1:0-3091 GCA_045599925.1 Myxococcota bacterium | reverse complement strand
CCAAATAATACTCATTCCATAATATTGGCATCGCAGCTTAAACATTGTGGATTCTTAAGGGCTAAGCCCTTAAGCGGGAGGCCGAGAAGGCAGGCGCCCTGTGGGCGGCTGGCATCGCAGAGCCCAGTGAGCAAATGAAATGTTACCGTAAATTCCTCCTCGCCATAATGGAGAGGAGGAACGTCACAAGTGACAAGGAGGTGAGGCAGCTCGGGAAACGAAATGCATTTCATATTGCGAACTGAGGAAAGGGCAAAGCCCCACAAAAAAATTGATCAGACTTTCCTAAATGATGACGTAAAGAAAACTGTTACATAAATCACCATCTTTTTTAATTCTGCGATTGCGTTTCACCATTGCTACGCTTAAAATTATTCGTTCTTTGACTCTTTGCAGTCATTTATGACTGCACTTTGGGGAAACACACTGGCCTTCTGCTTTACACTCACTGATATTCATATGACTCGCATTGCTTCACTCGATATCGGTACCGTTCGAATCGGCGTAGCCATTTCAAATCCCGAACGAACTGTCGCCCTTGGACATGGCACGATTCATCTCAGACAATGCCAGGATCCATTCGCCGAAATTGCTGCGCTTCTCAAAGCTGAAAACATCACCAGAGTCGTCGTCGGATGGCCTCTGGAACTCGATGGCTCTGAAGGTCCTGCCACTCGAAGAACAAAACAATTCCTCGCCAAACTCAAAAAACAATGCCCGGATATCCGCATCATCCCTCAGGATGAACGCCTCACATCGAGTGCAGCCGAAAATGCTCTTCAGGAATTGGAAACTAAAGGGTCAAACAAAAAAAATCTCGTCGATACCATGGCGGCTTGTCTCATTCTGCAGACTTACCTCGACGCTCATGCTCATAAAGGAAACTGAAATGAAGCTATATCTCGTCGACGATCGCGGTATTCATGGGGAATATGCTGATTTTCTTCATGCCCATTCAGAAAGCCTTCCTGCTTTTCAACTCGAGGTATTTACGCACTGGCAGGCGCTTTTTAACGCCATAAACCAGCAAATACCTACGGCAGTTCTCGCAGACATGCGTTTTGATGCCATTCCAAAAGAAGAACTTTATGGTGACATCGAAGGACTCGCAAACACCGAACGGTTCTGCGGAAATATCGAACGCGCAGAAGCTCAGGTCAGAGGCATGCAGGGAATGCTCATTTGCCGCGCTTTGCGCGAACATCAAATCCGCGTCCCCATCATCCTTTTTGCTTCCCTCGCTCCGCAAATTAAGAAAAATATCACTCAGTCACTCGCCCCGATTACCGTCATCGAAGGCCTTATCCTGAATGACGTCAGAAAAGCTCTCAGGGATATCGCTGTTTTCTATCCATAAAACTGTTTCCCAAAACACATCGGGTTTCGCACCCAAAAAAAGCCGCTGAAGTTCAGCGGCTTCATTTTTACCAGAAATCCTAAAAATCCCGGATTCCGTAATGTTCGATGATGTAATCCATATCTTTATCCCCGCGTCCGGAAAGATTGATAAGGATTGCCCCCGTTCTGAGCTGTTTGGCCATCCGAATCGCATAAGCCACCGCATGACTGCTCTCAAGTGCTGGAATAATGCCCTCTTTGCGGGCAAGCATATAGAAAGCATCAATGGCTTCCTCATCACCAACCGTATCATATTTGACACGACCAATATCGTGCAGCAGGCAGTGTTCAGGCCCTGATCCGGGATAATCCAGGCCTGAAGCGACAGAATAAACCGGGGCAGGCTCACCTTTTTCATCCTTGAGCATCAGAGAATTGAACCCGTGCATGACGCCTTCTGTCCCATACATCAGACTTGCAGCATGATCGCCAAGTTTTGGCCCGCGTCCAAGCGGTTCAACGCCATAAAGCTTGACATCCTCATCGGCGAGGAATCCGGAAAAGATGCCCATCGCATTGGAACCGCCACCAACACAGGCGATGACATGATCGGGCAGAATACCAGTCATATCGAGGAACTGCTCACGCGCTTCAACCCCAATAACATGCTGAAAATCGCGCACAAGCATCGGAAACGGATGTGGCCCAAGAACGGAACCTATGCAGTAAATGGCATCGTGATATTCCTTCAGATAGGCATCAAATGCAGCATCGACAGCCTCTTTCAGCGTCTGAAGACCGTGCGTCACGGGAATAACTCTGGCACCAAGCACTTTCATACGCGCAACGTTCGGCGCCTGTTTGGCAATATCGACTGCGCCCATATAAATGTCGCATTCCATGCCAAAATAGGCAGCTGCCGTGGCCAGTGCAACCCCATGCTGCCCCGCTCCGGTTTCCGCAATCAGCTTTTTCTTGCCCATATACTTGGCCAGAAGCCCCTCACCCATACAGTGATTGAGCTTATGAGCCCCAGTGTGATTCAAATCCTCGCGTTTTGCATAAAGCTGCACACACCCAAGCGCATTCGACAGGCGTTCAAGATGCGATATCGGCGTCGGACGCCCCTGAAATTCCCTCCGAATCTTGCGCAAATCGCTGATAAACTTGGCCGAAGTGCTGATTGTATTATAGGCATGCGTGATTTCGTCAATCGCAACCTGCAGATTTGCGGGAACATAACTCCCGCCATATTTACCAAAATAGCCCCGTTGGTCTGGCATATTTTTAAGGTAGCTGTCCAAATTTGTGATCTTATTTTCCATCGTATTTCTCCTAATAAAATGAACGACTCAATATAAATATTTGAATTAAATTTTAAGTCGCCAGCGAAATACTGTTTTTTCAATAAACATACACAAACCTTCTTTAATCTTACCACATCCGAAAATCATCCGATTCGGCGGGCCTCTGTGTATATCCAAATGGGTTTTTATCAAAGATTTTTTTTAGGGACATGGCTATTGGCCGCTTCGGCCAATACGCCATGCATTTGCGCGGCCTATCAGCAGTTGGACCGTTACATAAAACGGCTCAACTGCCGATACAGCCGCGGTTACTATTCAGCCGGGGGGAGGAAAAAAACAGGGGAATTCAAAAAATGCTGTTCTTTTTTTCGAATTTGAGGCAAATACTAGATGCTACACGGTGTAGCGCCCAGTATCAGCCTAAAAAAATAATATGCGCCGCAATT
>JAZRWV010000522.1:0-13594 GCA_045599925.1 Myxococcota bacterium | reverse complement strand
ACCGTTATATCGCCCAGCGCGAACGAGAACTGGCTGAAGAAGAGGCTCGCCATAATCGCATAGAATATGCGGATATTGCATTTTTAGAATCATTTCCGCCTGCTGTTGCCATTGCAATGGACGGAAAACCTTTGTATGCGCGTTCCAAAGACGGGAGTTATACGGAGCTAAGAGCGCGAGAATCGACGTGGATTCAGAATCTTCCAATTAAAGAAGACACGATATTAAAGTTTAGCTTCGAGGCAGAAGGGTTTAAGCCGCTTTCCCGTTCTGTTGCCTATTATGACTGGTTTCCGAGCAATAAGGCTGGGGCAAACCCGCTTCAGAAAGTGTATAAAAAGATTGTGCTTGAACCGGATATTTCACCTCGTGTGAAAGAATGTGCCTCGTTGCCGAAGATTCTCGACAGCGATCCATGTGAATGGAGTGTTTTCAGGGAAATCGTATTTCGTGAAAAGTATGCGGAAGCTGTTAAAATGCTGACAGCAGATGAAGCAAAACAGCGCCAGGTTCTTAAGTCGCAGTTGACTCTTCACCCATTGCTTGCAGATGCGGCGAGCGGGTTTGATATGAAGACGCTCGACACGAATCAGCCGATTATTGCGCCGGAGCTTCCGGATGCGACGAAATCGCTGCTCAAGACATTGACCGAGCATCCGTATGGGCTTTATGGTACGATAACGATTGAGACTGATTCACCGGACACGCGAGTTTTCTTTATGAGTGAGCCTTTGATGGTGCTTAAGTCGTCGGGAAGCATGTCACAGGTGAAGGTTCAGCCCGGTGAACCCTATACATTTGCCGTGTATGGTCAGGGACGTCCGGTTGAGATAACGCAGACGTTGAGCATTCGACTTGAAACGAATGATGCACCTGCTTATGTGGCGGAAATTGCGCCGCATCAGTGGCATTGCGAGGTTCCCGGAATAGAACAGATACTCCAGATGCCGGCCCCAGAAATTCCGCCTGAACTTCAATCGCCAGATTATCGCCATTATGTGTGTGACTACTCGCTGAAAGTTTCGGTGAAATTCAACGAAATTCGCGAGATAGAGAAAGAGGCGTCGAAACAGCGAGAGGTTGCCGAAGCCGCCGACAAGGCGCAAAAGTCTGCGGATGCTGAAAAATAAAAAAATGCCGGCTGTATCGCGAAGCGATAGGCCGGCAAGTCGGCTGTATCGCGAAGCGATAGGCCGACCACAAATGAAAAACACGACTTTATGAATTCGGAACTGCAGATTTGATGCGGAGATCCGGCTGCACGAAGAGAACTTTTGTATCGGGTGCGACGGAATGCGTCAGCCAGACGTTTGAACCGATGACCGATCGTGCGCCGATTGTCGTATTACCGCCGAGAATCGTTGAATTTGCATAAATTGTGACGTCATCTTCGATGGTCGGATGGCGTTTTTCGGGCTTTTCGGCGTCGGGGTCGGGGATGCTGAGCGCGCCGAGTGTCACACCCTGATAAATCTTGACGTGGCTGCCGATAATCGTCGTTTCGCCGATGACGACGCCGGTTCCGTGGTCGATAAACAGGCCGGGGGCAATCTGAGCACCGGGATGAATATCTATGCCTGTGCGATTATGCACGTACTCGCTCATCATTCGCGGCAGAATGGGCACGCCGCTTTGGTGCAGCAGATGGGCGAGTCGGTGAATGGCGAGTGCGCGCAGGCCAGGATAGGAGAGGATGATTTCGGCATAACTTTTGGCAGCAGGATCGCCTTTATAAGCTGCATGGAGGTCGAGTTTGAGCACGTCGCGAATGGCTGGAATCTGTGCAAAAAATTCTGTCGCAATTGTTTCAGCTTGTTTGTCGGGGCTCAAGTCGGATTCAGGGGGAAGCATTCGGCATTTCGGGCAGCTTACGGCATATCGGATACAGTCTGAAATCAGCGATTTCAGCGTCGAATAGGTTTCGGCAATACGGCTTCCAATACGGTATTCAAAGCCGGTTTGATGGGAAATGTTGTCAATGAGTCCGGGATAGAGCAGGCTTTCGAGCTGATGGGTGAGTTCCGTTACGATTGTACGTGATGGCAGCTGCAAATCCTGAAGATTCGTCATATCCGGAGTGGCTGCATACGATTCGAGCAGTTTTTGTACAATGTTTTCGAGCATTATTCTTTGGGCTTTTCGATGACGAGATTGACGTGTTTTATGCCGAGTTCCTTGAGCAAATCGAGTGCATCGACGACCTGGCCGTGTTGTGCGCGGTGATCGGCTTTGACATTGACGTTGAGATCGGGGGTGGAGAGGAGCTTTTCGGCTATATAAAGTCTGATATCGTCGTGTGTTTTGGGGAGTGCGGCATCGGATTGATAGAGTGCGCCTTTTTCATCGATGAGCAGAGTAATGGCTTCGGTTGGTGTGGGTGTCTGCGTTGTCGATGAACGCGCCAGTTCGATGTCGATGATGGCCTCTTCGACCTCGGTTTTTTCTTCGGTGAACGTCATGGTCAGGAGGAGAAAGACGAGGAGGAGAAAGACAACGTCGATAAGTGGCGTAATATCGAGATTTGGTGAAAATCTGGAGTTAGGGCGAGGAAGATTCATTATTTAGCAGAGGGAGGGGCGATGATGTCGATGATTTGTGTAGAAATCGATTCGAGTTCAAGCCAGAGGGCATCGAGTTTTGCATTGAGAAAACGATGAAGCAGGAAGGCAGGAATGGCGACGCAAAGACCAGCTGCAGTTGTCAAAAGAGCTTCCCAGATACCTCCGGCGAGCATGCCTGGATTGGCATGAGCACCGGCGGCGTATTCATCAGCCAGATTACTGAAAACCTGAATCATACCGGTGACGGTTCCGAGCAGACCGAGCAAAGGCGAGATGCTTGCGATGACGCCAAGGGCAGGAATAAAACGGTTGAGTTTTGCGAACTGGCGTTTTGCTTCGTCGCCGACTGCTTCCTGAAGTCCATCTCGTGTGAGCGTGCGGTGATTGATTGCGGATTTGGCGAGTTCACTCAGAGCACATGGCGTTGAGTCGCATAGCATGAGTGCGCGTTCATATTGTTCAGATTTAATGGCTTCGAGCAGGGTGTCTTTGAGAGTACGGATATGACGTGCTGCGGAATGCAGTGCAATCATGCGTTCGACAAAGAATACGATAGTCGCTATCGAACACAGGAAGATAAAGATCATGAGAACGCCGCCTTTCGAGAGAAAGTCGAGCGCATTTGTTAGGAAATCGGGCATAAATAATCGCTGTATGAAAAAGTCAGGAGATTGACTGTTTATTTTGAGTTTTTGAGTTTTGATGGAGGCGGGTTGAGCAATGCCTGAACAAATTCGAATTCTGCTGGATTTTGCTTGAAAAAATCGAGCATTTTTTCTTCACTGCATTCAGCTTCGTTTAGTTTTTGAAGGAGTTGTTCTTTGATTTTTTTCTTTCGAAAGTGAATGATTGCACTGATGATGAGTAAAATCATCAGAGACATGCCGATTGCCTGCATGATGGTGAATGAGGAAAAGCCGGCTTTGATAAAGATAACGCATAGGACTGCGATTTCAAAAAGGATAGCTTCTGCGGTAGAAGCCAAATAGATTTGAGCAATTTTATGTTCAAATGATTGGGCTGTATTATGGCAAAAATCAGAAGACGAATCCGGCATAAGACTTAGTATCTGTCAGGAGCAATCTTGACATTGAGTGGAGAAATGTCTGATGGAATATGTTTTAAAAAGTCATCGATAGAGGATTTTTTAATGGCCATTGCGAGGAATATGTCGCCGCCGCCGGCACCAGAAGTTTTGAGTGTCACATTGAATTCGGCGGCCAGAACCTGAAGAGTTTGAAAGAAATCGGGAATGATCGGTCGATCGATGATTTCCCCCAGCCGATATAACAACGCAGTATGGTGTTCGATTTGTTCTAAAAAAGATTTTTTGTCACCTTTTTTGATGTTTTCGGCCATAAGTGCACAGAGTTCCGTCATTTCCTGAATGATATTGAGATATTTGCGGGAATTATCAAGTGCATGTGCTGCAGAAATAAAGTGTGATGTTGGAGCCTGGTGGTGGGTTGCCAAAAGCGTGATAAAGGGGAGATTGTTTTCAGGAATTCTAAGGATTTCGGGATGGTTCGGGCAATGTTGAGCGAGGATGATGCCCCCTAAAGCACTTGAGAGGATGTCGATGCCGGAGCCGAGTCCATTCTGGAGTTTTCTGTGAAAATCGATGGCTTCCTGAATGGAAAAATGCCGGTGAAAACAGTCTGAGAGAGCCTGAAGGAGAGCAACGACAGCGGCTGCACTTGAACCAATACCGAGTTTTTGGTGTTCGCTGTCGAAAAATTCATCTGATTGAAGAGTGAATTTAGGGCAGAAACCGAACTGAATTTGAACGAGGTTTTCAAGTTGCTGAGAAAACTCATCAGGCGGTGATTGCGTTAAAACTTCGGACGGGTGAACGGTGGCATAGAGTTTTGGTGAGAGTGCCATGACAAGCGCATGAGCCCCATGCATGACGGCATATTCACCAAAAATAAGGGCTTTGGCATAGCCAAAGCCCTGACTGGCTTTGGGTGTGTCAAAGCCCGATATCATAGCAGAAGACGAGGACATTCGCCTTAATTACCTTGTTGAGCCTGGTTTTGCGCAGCCTGCATGGCTTCGACTTCCTGCTGTAGATTTTGTCTTCTTACAGCAATCTGAACATTAAAATAATCTCTCACCGTCGCTCTTCGTTTAAGTTCGGTTTCGAGGTTTCCTTTTGCATATTCACGCATTGCCGTTTCACTTGAGTAAATGGGAGCAACAGCATTGTTGATAAACGAGGAGAAGATTGCACATCTCCAAACGTTATCACTCTCGTGAATCATGGTAAATTCCTGGTTGATGGCGTGAGTTTTAATTTTAACCAGATTTGCATTTTCGACGACATCGCCTGTGAATTGGAGACCGGAATTTGTGTTGGCATTAAAGACGAGTTTTTCAGGTTTAAAGATCAGGAAGAAAAAGTTTTTGACATCATCATCCGTAATGACTTGTTCAGAATCTTTAATGAAATCGGTGCCAGCTTCAGCTCTCATCTGTTTGTGTTCAATGGAGTCGAAATACTGTTTGATAATGCGATCAATGCGAACGAGTGTGGCATACGCATCGGCGACTTGCTGTTTGCTTTGAGAGTCAATAGCGTCCCAGATTTTATTATGATCGCATTCCTGGGCGTTGGCCGAAGCTTTATAATCCGGATCATCGCCGCACGCCCGAAGTGCATTGATGAATTCAGTATATGCAGCGTATGCTTCCTGGGCATCACTGGAAACCTGAACTTCACATCCGGCGAGAGAAAACACAAGAAAAGACGTAAAAAAGAGAGAAAGCAGACGACGCATAATTCGTTTTCAAGGTATTGGGTAAAAGAAAACCGCCGGAAAGAGCAGAACGCCGGCGGTCTACGCCTATGTTTTTAACGATAAATTGTCAATCCAAGACTCAGAAATATAGATCAATCTTCCATTTTGAATTGCATGGAAAGTGGGAGCTGAATGGTGCAATCCTTGCTCATTTTGCAGACATCTCGCCAGTATCTCATGATGTGATACGGTTCAAGCCTGATTTCAATTTCGAGTTCAAGCTGCTGGTAATCATCGATGTATTGTCTGAGATCACCGACGTTAAAATCGTTGAACAAGGCTTCTGTGCCATGCAGTTGTGCAGACGGAATGAGCATCCAGAAAATGGGTTGTGAGTCTTCGGATTCGACGAGTGAGATATTAATGGATTGGACGATATCAAGGGAAAATGAATCGTCCTGCCGATTTTCTTCATCGCTCCAATCGGTGTCGATAGCCGGTGATGTCAACCATGCTTCAACCAGAGACATAGAGGTGAGTGGTGCAAGATCGCGATCGAACTGGAATCTTTGATGTACGGTTATGCTGCTTCCATCATAAGGTAAATCGGGAACATCCAGCGTTATTTCTGTACTGACAGAATCATAGTGTGTATCTGTTGAACAGGCACACATCAGTGGAATTATAAAAGTCAGAATCAATAATGATAACAGCTTTTTCACGTAAATACCTCCATACATGAAACAACTCTATATTCTGCCAGTTTTGAAATCTATAATCAATAATGAATGTGCTTTTAATCTGGATTTCTCAGCTGTTTCAGGGGGAATTTGTCATAAAGAATTGTTTTTTATACAGGGGGCAATGCCCCCTGTGGCGCTATTTGCAAAGCAAATACGCGCCTCCCCCCCGGCGCCATTTGCAAAGCAAATACGCGCCTTTTAACTGCGGGGTTCCCCCGCAACGCCCCGGACTTCGCATAATTCAAACTTTCACTCCGTCCTCTTTTTGAATACATTCGAATGTCTTTTGCTTTCCCTTCACTCACCTTGTTCGTTGCTTTGCAGCAGTTTCCAGCGGGTTTCTGTTTTGCCAAGAGGCCAGTCTGCCGGAAGACGTATCTGGACTGATACTTTCCCGTCCTTATCGGATGTCGCATAAAAAACAAGTCTTCGACTCGAATGAATGATTTCAAGGGCGAATTCGGTATCAGGCATAATGGTGAACTGGTTATTCAGCATTTGACCACTGATTGAAATATCGGAATCTCGTGTCAGTCGTTTGGGAAGGTTTTCTATTGGCACAAAGATGAAATCTTTGGAATGTCGATTTTCTCGAAAAGAATTTCCATTTTTGCTTGTATTGTTTTGATTTATAATTGAATTTTTTTCATTCTGAAATACGGAATCCGCTTTTTCTGGTAAACCTTGAATTGATGAATGATTTTCGGAATGGGTAGAATCAAATAGTTCTGATTGCTGTGTTTTACTTGAACTTTGTGAAGTGGCTGGTGGATTATCAAATGAGAAGTTTGAAATAATATGGGTTGATGAAGTTGGACTCGTGGGTTGAATCGTGAGTGAGTTTGCTTGTCCTC
Organism: Myxococcota bacterium; assembly: GCA_045599925.1. Classification (GTDB taxonomy): domain Bacteria; phylum Myxococcota_A; class Bradymonadia; order UBA4248; family UBA4248; genus UBA4248. Next base: position 6,695 of record JAZRWV010000522.1, on the reverse strand, counting down.
CCAATTCAATTGGATGCCATCTTCCATCTGCTTTAATTTCGATAAATGCATGTATTTCGTTCGCCGCAATGCGAACGGGATAGCCCAAGGATCGTGCAATGAGCATCAACATAAATGCTCTGTGTCGACAGAGACCTTTGTGTTGTTTCAAAATGGTTCGTTCCGTCTGGAATTGTTCATTTGATAAGTCAGATATGTCGAGAGGTTCGCTTTTATACTGCTGAAAATAGAGAATGAGTTCAGAAAGTGTATTTGAGCTGCCAACTATTTGAGTGAGCTTCGGCTCATCTTCGATGAGCTCGTTGATAATTCTTTGAATATCGGGTGTATCTAATGGGGTCTGTTCAAAGGTTTTACCGAGAAAAAAAGAGGCTTTTTTGGGGGTTGCTGCATCCTGTGGTGAAACCGTTTCATACTCAATTTGATATAATCCGGTATCCTGAATTTGAATCATATAAAGGTCATCCGGACATTTCAGCAGCGTAAAATCATTGGAATTTTTATTATCCACGCGTTCAACGCGAATGGATGTGATAATCATTTCTGGTGAATCAGAGGGAATTTCCTGAGGAATGCCAGGGACCGCATTGACATGGATGAGTGCAGATCGATGAATGGTATAGTCTTTAGGCGGCGATTTCACAGACCATGGAATACAGGGCTTGGTATTTGGTGTGATGATAAAGGCATCATGTTGTTCATCCCTGAATCTGATTTGAGAAAAAACAGTTTTTCTTTTGTAAATGCCAACAGGTGGTGCAAATGGTTCTGATAGTGTGAGATCTCCAGCGGCCTGAGTCTGTTGATCCAGATGAAGACTTGTTGGCATGACCGCATCTGGTTTGGGGTTCAATGCGTTCAATGACACAGGCGGTTCTATTGTTTTAAGCTCAAAGTATTCATAAGGAACCTGAGCTGTGGTCAATCCCCAAAGAAGAGGCAATAGACCCAAATAGAGCGGTTTGAATCTGGTTTGAACAGGCATTTGATGAAAGAAAACATTGCCAACTATATCGATTCAAGCTTCTGTTTTCTGAAAAAAGATGGCCGAAGAAAACAGGCCTCTGAAACTCAGCGGCCTGTTGAATGATTGGGCAAGAAAAAATCTGTGGACTTTAAATCACTATTGCTCGAGAGCCGCAAGGGCAACGGGGTGATTGGGTGACAATGAAAGAAGGAGTTTTGCTGTTGCAACGATATCTTCTTTATTGTCGCCACGTTTTGTCTGGAGACGAATCTTTTGTTCTATTGCAGATAGTTTCAGAACCTGATTGTCAGATTTGAGAAGATTGTCGATTTTATTCGAAGCTTCCGTATATTTTTCGACGTCAATGTCAAAGCAGAGGTTAAGGAGCATCATTTTTTCAGATTTGGCACCACGGAGCATGAGTGATTGCTGGAGCTTTTTGGCGTCAGCCGGTGCAACCTCGCGCATGAGCAGGCAGCGATCGATGTCGATTTCTTCTCTTTGTTTAATTTCGCAGTCAGCACTTGCCTGTGCAAGGGCAGCAATTGCTTCTTCGCGTTTGTCGTCAGCCATTAAATCTGCAGCTTTCTGGCGCAGAATGGCGATATAGACACCTTTTTCGAGACTATCTTTTTGGATGAGAATGTCGTCGAGTACGAGGACGGAATTCTTAAAGTTGCCGATCTGTTCATACAACATAGCGAGCTCAAGACGTGCGCTTGTCTTAAGTTCTTCAGGCACTCTTGAAATTTTGAAGTTCATAATCTTGATCGCGCGTTTGAACAGATGATTTCGTTTATAGAACTCCAGAAGTTCCTCATAGCGCTGGGTGAACGCAAATGCACGTTTGAAGAAATCTTCAGCCTGCGGAATGAGTTTATGTGATTCGTACAGTGCTCCGAGTTTGAGACAGAGTTCGCTTTGACCTTCAGGCTGAAGCGTTTTCAGTGCTCCATCAATTACTGTAATAAATGAATCGTCATCGATATTATCTGCACATTCTTTGACAAGTGCATCAATAGAGGATTCCGGAGTGGGTAGTGGGGCTGTTGTGTTTAAAACAGCTTTTGCCTGCGGTGCCGGTGTGTCTTGTGACCTTGTCTGATTTGGCATCCATGATGCAATCACTGGTGTAAGGTCGTCATTGTTTGCATCCAGCGAATTGACAAGGGCAAGGGCTTTGTCCTCCAGACCTGCGTCATGGAATATTTGTTTTGCGTTATCACTGAGAAGCTCAGCAACGTCACTGAATCTGCCGGATTCATTGAGAAGGCGGACTCTTGAGAGACGGGCACTTGCAATGATAATGGGATTGCTGCATTCTGATTCAATCTGTTCAAAGAAACAAACGAGCTGATCTTTGTCGAGCTTCGCTGCTGTTGCTTTATCTATGAGTTGCTCAAAGACAGAGGGAATCATTCTGGCATCATCATTGGCAATGATGTTGAGGAAATTGTTCATTGCACCGGTATCATAAAGATAAACGAGTGCAAACGTGAGAGATTTCAGGGCATAACTGAAGCGTTCCTGAGCTGAAAGCTTTTCGAGCGGGAAAGATTTGGCAATTTCAACACAGTCAAAATAGCGTTCAAGACGTTCAAAGGAATTGAAGCAGCATTTGAATGCGTGAACATTATCAGGAGCTGCTTTGAGAAGATTGGCGAATGCATCAGCTGCTTTTTCTGCATCTTTGAGGAGATTCTGATAGCAGTCAGCGAGCGTCATTTCGAGTTTTGCAAGTCTCGTTTTGTCATCGATTTCTGATGCTGCATCTTCGAGGCATCCAGTCCAGGTTCGAATGGCTGATTCATTATCTTTTGCAACGGTTTTGAACATTGTAAAGAGATGATCAGAGGGGCCCATGGCATAGCGCTGGGCGTGGATTGGAATGAACATATCAAGATCGAGCGCAGATCCCTGACCCAGCATGAAGCCGAGATATCTTTCAAGGAGTCCTTTTTTGACGTCCAGGGCGATGTCTCTTTCAAGAACTCTCTGGTAGAGTTCTCCGACAAGTATCGACATGCCTGAGGCCATGCACTTGGGTTCAACGCGCTGAAGAAGTGCAATGGCTTTTTCGTTGTTTACGCCATCCATGAGTTCCTGGATGCCATCACCGACGTCTGTTTTGAGTTCATCAAAGGAGAGAAGTGTTTCATAGGCATCCATGAGCTTCTCATCATCATCTCCGAACGCCAGCTTTAGCTCGCTGCAGGTGGCTTCTATTTCTGCTTTTATGCTTGGATTCTTGGTTCGGGCAGCCTTGACGGATGCATAAATAAATGCACGTTCCGGCTTTTCGGCTTTGCTGGCAAGATTGAAGCAGATATCAATCGCCTCATTGTTATCGGGATTGGCATTGACGGCTTTTTCTGCATATTCGAGTGCAAGATTTTCTTTGTTTTGAAGTCTAAGAAGAACTTTTGCTATTCTCAGCCATGTATTTCCAAGGTCTACCGATGAAAGGGATTCTGATTCAAGATCATTTATGGATTCGCGGAATTCATTAAAGGATTGAATCTTAGAGGCAATGCGGAAGAGCAAACCGTCAATGAGATTTGTATTGGGGGCACAAACAATTGCTTCACGCAGTGTTTCAAGCGCCTGAGGCTGATCACCCTTGAAACTCTGAATGCCTGCATCGACGAGTTTGGTCAGACAGGTACCGAGTGATTCAGCCGATGTGTTGAATTCCTTTTGAAGGGCTTCAACTTTGTCGCACTGTGCATAACTGACAATGTGCAGCGTCAGGGTGACAAGGGCTCGCATCTTTTCAAGATCTGTATTGTCTGACATCAATCCGGCAATAATTTTATACAGTTCATCAAACTGGTTGCCCGGATACCCGTCAAGTGCACATCGTTCATACAGGCCCAGTGCTTCATCAACATTTTGACATTTAAAGGCCTGAATCTGAGCACATTCAAGAATGAGCGAGCATCGTTTGGATACGTCATCTATTGTATCCCAATGATTGGAGAGAAGTTCGATGAGTTCCGGCCATTTTTCTGCTTCACGAAGGTGATGGCTGATTTCATTGAATGCTTCTGTATTGGAGGAATCATATTCAAGCGCTTCCTGAAATGCGGCTGCTGCTTTGGCACTGTCCTTAATGAGATTTCCATAAATATAGCCAAATGCAACTGAAAGTGCCGCATGTTTTTCTGCATCACCATCATAGAGATAGGAATGCGAATCATAAAAATCGACAAGCTCTTCATATTTCTTTTCGACGAGCAGCTGGTTGCGTTTCTGAAGAAACTCAAGACGCTCATCTGCGGTCATATCACGGGTTGGCGCAACCAGATACGGCGAGTTCATTGGCAAAAGCATTGACTGAACTTCATCAATGGCTCTTTTCCTTTCAAATAAATATTCAGCATTCGGAATATTCATGCCGGCTCTGGCTGCTGTGTTGACGATGTTCTCAATCTCTTCCTGCATTTTGAGAAGATCGTGAACGAGTTTATGAATCCCGTCGCTATTGTCGACTTTCAGATTCTCAAAGAATTGTTTGGGATCTAGTTTATCTAGTGCTATTTCAATAATGGATTTAATATGAATAGCATCCCCAGGCTGAAGCGTATCTGATTTATTATTCCACAGCCATGCAAAAAGCTGTTCAATATGTTTCGCATCTTCCCGAACGTCTTTGGCTTTCAGTTCACTCAAATACGCACGTCGTGAAAAGACATCTTCAAAATCAAATGTGTTTCCAAGACCAGCCTGATATTCTATTTCATTGCAGAACATGAGCTGAAGCAGGACGAGCATATGGCCGCGATGAAAACGACGTCGGTTTCCAATTTCCATCGGCGTAATCCAGCCTGCTTTGGTATAGGCATCAATGTAGGTGATGACTTTTTCGAGGCCCCGGCATTTGAGCATAATGGCAAAACTGTCCGGATCAAATGTCTCGCAAAGAATTTTGGACTGGTCCCGGAGTTTATTCATGGAAATTGTTTCTGGCATATTCAAACCTCATCGAGTGAAAGAGGAACCACATAAATGACGTAGAAAAATAGTCGCAAAACTTCCGGATGGAAGTGCAAAATCCAAAGAAATCGTTGTGCCGTCTATTCGTTCAAATGTCACATTGTCCGCTCGGCATGAAAGTGTTCTTCGCGTTCCATCTGCATGTTTAAACAGACACGATGGCTCGAGAATTTCTGGTGAGTTTTCTTTTGAAGCCCACCAGGAAAGCAAGTCATTCATTGCTGCTTGTTCAATCTGTTCTCCATGGCCATTTCCTCGCATAACCTTCCGGCCCGGAAGGGCAAGTGTGACCGCAATTTCTCCTGCTTTGACACGTGCATTATCTGTGTCCACGTCGTCACAGATAAAACAACCGGCGTTGAGCTTTTGAAGAACATCCCCATTCTGTACGGCAAAACCACTTTCCTCATATCGACGGGATGCTGCAAGATTAAAAATGGCTGATTGAAGAGCACTGATATAGAGCTTTTTCATTTGATGGTTGGCTCGCCCACCCTTAAGCATGCGAATGCCCTGAAAGACATTGTCCCCATCAAAGCCAAAACGCTGTTTGCCAAAATAATTGATAAAACCTGAAGATGAAAGAATTGCAGTGGCTTTGGCTATTGCTTCATCATCCGCATGAACATCATACAAACGAACGCGGAAACGGTTTCCTCTCAGATGGCCCATTCTGAGCTTGTTCGTATGGCGTGATGTCTGAAGAACCTTTATTCCCTCAATTTCATTGATGGCCCTGATTTCATCTGCACCATCCGACTGCGTTTGTATGCTTATCCATTGTCTGGTAATGGCATGGACATCTTTTTTTCCTGCACATCCAATATCAATTTCCCGAACATTGAATACTTTTTCTGCTGCTTTGGTCACACTTTGTGTGGATTTTCCCGCTTTTTCTATCCAAAGCCAAAGATGTTCTCCCTGGCCGCAAGGCATGTAGGCTGGAATTTCGGAAACTTCAAAATCTGTGTTGAGTGACCCGAGATCACCGCCTATCGGCGAAAATCCGGCTGTGTGAAATGGCATTTCATCGCAATAGCCGCTCTGAATAATTCCTGTTTCCCAATGATTGGTCATGTGCTGGATTTCTTTATCCATAAATAACCTGACAAATTCTGATCACGCTTGCGTCATGCAGGCAATATACTCAAACAGCCAGTTTCTGAAGCTGTTTTAACGGCTGTCTCTGAAAATTCAAACTTTTTCTTGAAAAAATGAAACCCTACGGCTTTGGTGATTACGAGTTGAGCGCGAAGAATATTATGATGGCAATAACAAGAATAACGGCGAGTACTATGGCTGAAATGAACAGCGTTTTCTCATCGAGTGCAAGTATTTTTGCAATGATGGTGCGGAACGGGGAGGGCAGCTGAGAGTCTTCTTCAACCTCATCCAGATTTACCATGACGGTCTTGTCCTTGCCTGTTTCCTTAATGTCAAGATCGACACACCGGTTGAGAGAGGACATCGTGTTGCTGATGGATGATACCGGTCCGCATGCTTCTGCAAGCTTGACGTTAATCGGATTGGATGACTGAAGGTTCGCTTTTACGGCTGCATCAAAGTCCGCTTTGGTGTAGACACTCGTCGCTGATTCTTCAACATCTTCGGGAATCGGATCGCCAAGTGCAATGTTTTTGGCTTCGATTGCACTGATAATTGCTGTGTCGCTGGAATCCGCAATATCGCCATAATCATTGGCACTGCTTGGTTTTCCAATGACAACGTTTCC
>JAZRWV010000521.1:0-15775 GCA_045599925.1 Myxococcota bacterium | reverse complement strand
ATTTCATATTGCGAACTGAGGAGTATTATATATTCCCTCTCTTAATAGACAATATCCTCACTTCCTCAACGCACACCCAATTCGATACGCAAGGCGTGTATATCGCGCAGAAGGCCGATTATTCTCTATCGCAGTTTTCAGCGTATATTGGTCTGTTATAAATATCGCCAGCTTCTTAGCTCGCGTCAATGCCGTATATATGAGATTTCTCTGAAGCATAAAGCTCTGGCTTCTCAAAAATGTACATATCACAGCCGGATATTCACTGCCCTGTGATTTATGTACTGTACACGCATAGGCAAGTACAAGATTCTCCAGCATTTTCCTTGTATATTCAACAAAACGACCATCATATTCTACGACAATTTTGCCATTTATATATTTAACTATTGTCCCGACATCACCATTATATACATCATTTTCGTAATCATTCTTGAGCTGCATCACGCGATCTCCAATCCGAAACCCCTGAAGCGAATTCGCAACAGGTTCACCATTCGGATTGAGATTACCCTGAAGAATCTGATTGAGATGCTCTACCCCGCCCGTATTCACTCGCATGGGGCATAACACCTGGATATCACTCATCGGATTGAGCTGAAATCGATTCGGAAGCTTTTCACATACGAGCTGCGCTATCAAATGTTCGGCATGTTCCGGCGTCGATGCATTAAAAAGAAAGAACTCACATTTGGGACTTGTCATCTGCTCTCTGGTCGGAACAACCGGATATTCACCAGCATTAATGCGGTGTGCATTCTGAACAATTAAGCTCTGTTCAGCCTGCCGAAACACCGTCTTCAAGCGAATTACAGGCAAACAGTTCGAAGCAATCATGTCCTTCAAAACCGTTCCCATGCCGACACTCGGAAGCTGATCGACATCCCCGACAAACACAATGCGAGCTTCATCAGGTAATGCCACGAGCAGAGAACGCATCAGAGCGAGGTCGATCATCGAAGCTTCATCAATGATATAAAGCCCCGGCTCAAGTTTGTTGTCCTTATTCCTCGTAAACGCGCCATGTGCATCATCCGAATAAGCATATTCCAGCAACCGGTGAATCGTTTTCGCCTCATGTCCGGTAGCTTCATTCATGCGTTTCGACGCTCGCCCTGTCGGAGCTGCTAGAAATACCGGAATATTCTGCTCCTCTGCTGCTGCTACAAACACTTTCACCAGTGTCGTTTTACCGGTTCCAGGCCCACCAGTTATCACCATAAACTTCTCAGAAAGCCCCGTTAAAACGGCATTTCTTTGCGCATCCGCAAGCTCTAATCCCAACCGCGTTTCAATGCGCCTTATTTGACTCACATCCTCCGCAGACGGCTTTCTGTGCGACGATGCATTCACCATTCTCGCGATTTCTGTAGCAACGGAATTCTCAAGATTCCATAAAAATGCGCGATAAACGAGAGTTTCTCCGTTTTCATCGGTATCTGTTCGAATCGCCTTGCGCTCAATCAACACATCGATATGAGTCAGTACATTCTCTGGCGAAATCTGGAGCAGTCGGGCCGCAGCTTCCACCAGTATCGATTTTGGCAAATAACAATGCCCCTCGTTCACTTCCGCATCATACAAGGTATAATCAATTCCGGCCTCAATGCGCATCGGATTATCGGGTGCAATCCCCATTTGAGAAGCAATCTGATCCGCACGCTTAAAACCGATTCCATTGACTTCTTTCGATAAAAGATACGGCTGCTGATTGAGAATCGGAATAATCCGATCCCCATAAATTCCGATGAGTCTTGCAGAAAGGTCATAGGACACCCCATGCCCCTGAAGATACATAAAAATCTGACGATTTCCCTGTTTTTCCTTCCACTCTTCCTTGATAATGGAAAGCTTTTTGGCAGAAATTCCGGACACTTCACAAAGGCGGTCCGGTTCCTTATCAAGAACCTCAATCGTGTTCTCTCCAAAAGCATTAATAATGCGTTCAGCCATTCGCAGTCCAATTCCCGTTAGCTGGGATGACAAAAATCTTGCCAATCCCACACTCGACGTCGGCAATGCTATTTCACAAAACTCGACCTTCAGCTGAACTCCATATTTTGAATCTACCCACGTTCCCTTTACGCGAACTTCATCATCGACTTTAAAAGCCGCAAGTGTTCCCACCATCGTGAATGGAATGTTTCGGCGCGACTGTGCATCCAGAATCGCATACGAATTATCGGGATTCACATAACGAACCCTCGTAATACGAGCTGTCGTCTGCACAGATTCGCCAATCTTTCTTTCAAATGATGGTAGATTCACTTGCATTGCATTCATTTCGACGCATCATTGCACATTGCTCATTGAACATTGCTCATTGAACATTGCTCATTGAATTACCGTCCATGCACGCGAGAATAGCGATCGAGCAATTCTTTTTGGAAAGCATCGAGCTGCATCCCCCCGCGAGGCATGCGTCCGTTGGGCTGATTCATCACAATTTTATCGTCTAACCAAAACTGATACCACAATTCCTTATACTCACTCATCTTCACTTTGCCGCTATTCTTGAGCAAATCGAGATTTGACTGAATAATCTTGTCATTTGGACAATTGACCTTACCACGATTGAGCGCATCAATGGCTGCATCGCGTTCTTTTGCTTCGCAAAGACACCAGGCATATAAATTCCATAAAAGAGCTTCTTTCTTTGTAACTTTGAGAGTTTTCTCGAACTGAAGCTTCATTTCATCGATTTTTTTATTGCGATAGAGAATGCAGGCATACATCGCCTGAGGCTGCCAGGCCTGAATAAAAGAATCGGCGAGGTAAGGTTCAGCCTCTTTAAAACGTTGCTGAGCATAATAAATGGAGCCAATCTGGCCATTGATCTGCTGTTTAAGAAAGAACTGATAATTTTTATAGGCATAGGCTTTTTTGAGCTCATCGACAGTCTTATCGAGCATATTTTTTCTCGCATCCATAGACGGAAGCGTTTGCACATTCATCGCCATCTGCTGCACTTTATCCATAATAGGCTTAACTTTCTTCATCGTTCTTCTGTTGAAAATGATGAGTGCAATGATGGTAAAGATGATGAAAGGAATGATGCCGGTCCACACAGAATCGAATACAAGCAGTGTGAGTCCCCAGGAAGCAGCACCGACGAGAAGACTAAAAATGAGATTGAGCATGCAAATATCCTTAATAAAAACCAATCGACGCGTAATTCACTCGATGTCCTCGCCACAAGCCCATTCATTGAGCTTTGGACAATTCAGGTACACCGGCAATACGCCCGAAAACAAGCATTCCATCACAGGAACACGAGTTGTTGACTTATAATCCATTGTGTTGGTTCTCGCTAGGAATAAAATATGGGGGCATGGCTATTGGCCACAGGCCAATACGCCATGCGGGCGGCGTTAGAGCCGTGCACAGTCTCCATGGCACGGCTCTACACGCCGCCGCGCGGCCTATCAGGTTAACCGATACGGCCTCGCAAATCTTCGGCGTTTTCCCGCACAAATCTATTCAGCACCGCGATCTTTAAGCATCTGAACCAGATTATTGCCGTGTTCGGGATCGTCGTATGGACGAAGGTTCTCCAATACACTCTTGCCATAATAATCTTTTGCATGGATATCGGCACCAAACATCAGGAAAAATGACAACATATTCCCGGTTCGTACGAACATTATCGGCGTTTTACCCTCATTATCACGCGCATTGACATCGGCATGTGCAGACGCAAGCACCTGCACCATATCGACACTACCGGCATACATCAAAGGTGTGCGTCCATCCTTATCGCGAACATTCACATCCGCACCAGCATCGATCAACGCTTTCGCAACGACCGAATTCGTCGTCGTCATGAGGGGTGTTTTGCCGCGTTCATCGCGGGCATTCACGTCGACACCAGCAGCAATCAAGGCTTTCACAGAATCGACATCTTTGGCATAAAATAAAGGCGTCCAGCCAGCAGAATCCTTCACATTCACCTTGGCACCAGCAGAAACCAGCAACTCGATGGCTTTGGCATTTTTAGCAAACATGATAACAGAATTTTGATCATTATCTGTCGCGTTGACATCGACATTTGCTGCAATCAATGATGCAATGGTTTCTTCAGAATAATTTTGTCTGAGCGCATACATCAACACAGACATGCCCGCATTATCACGAGCATGGACATCGGCATTTGCCTGAATAAGAGCTTTCACAACACTCTCATCCTGTGCGAGCATAAGCAGTGTTCGGCCATTATTATCTTTCAAATTGATATCAGCTCCGGCTTCGATCAATGCAATTGCCTGTCCAGACATACGATATGTCACGCTTTCAAATAACGTCGAATTGCCGTCGTTATCGCGAACATCGAGATCGGCTCCAGCTTCTTTCAAAGCGTTGATAACCTCCGGCTGGGTTGCGAAAAACACAGGCGTTTTGCCCTCATTGTCCCTCATGTTCACATCGGCTCCGGCCTTGACCAAAATTTCAACATCCTCGCGGTTGCGCGCAAAAAACAAGGGCGTTTTGTCGTCATCGATTTTCATATTAGGATCTGCACCGGCTTTTAAATACTCATCCAAAAGAGAGTTGTCGCTTTCCAGTTCCATGGCAAACATCATCATATCATCATGATTCACAGAATCGATACCAGCACCATGAGCGAGTAGGCTCCCCACAACGCTGTGATTTCCGTTTTTTATTGCCTGTTCTAGAGGCGTTTTTCCCTCATTATCACGCGCATTGACATCAGCTCCGGCTTTGACCAAAACCTCGACCACTTCGCGATTTCGCGCAAAGAACAAAGGCGTTTTGTCTCCTTCAAGTTTCATATTTGGATCCGCACCGCCCTTCAAATATGCTGCCAAAAGCTCATTACTACTGTCCAGTCCCTCGATATACGTCATCAAGACATTCTGATTAATGGAATCCAGACGAGCGCCATTGGAAAGCAGGAATTTGAGAACATCGTCATTATTGTTGTTCATCGCATGCTCGATTGGCAGAGTGCCACTCGAGTCTTTTGCATTGATATCTAAGCCGACTTCAATTAGAGTTTTGGCCACACAAGCACATTGCACAAACTTAAACAGCGAATATCCCTCTTTGGATTCGACGTGAATATCAGCACCTGCGTTGACAAGCTGTTTAACATTTTCTGATGCAGTATTATCATCGTCACACACGGCAATTTGCAGCATCGAAAGCTCTTCATCATTGACTGCATTCACATTAGCCCCAGCAGTAATCAAATTGCGCACTCTCTCGACTTGTCCTCTATTCAGAGCATCTTCCAATGCCCATTTGCCGGTATGAGTTTTATAATTTGGATCTGCCCCAGCCTTGAGCAAGACTGCTTCCATTTCAACTCTATCGCCGAAGAAGTCACCATCCTCATCATAATCAGAATTATAATAACTGCTATAATAACTGCTATAATACTCATCACTTTCCTCTTCATCATCGTCATCGTTACGAAGATCATAGCGATCGTCATACTGTTTGTTCTTTGATGTCAAAAACACATTAATGAGTTCGCTATTTGTAGCATAAGGAGTTTCATCGGCTATAGTCCATTCAGAAGTATCAAACCAAGTTTTAGTATAATATTTATTATAGAGTTCAAACTCTGAAAAATCAAATATTCCATAATGACCATGCAAATATTCAATTGCGGTTTTACCATCCTCATCTTTAATATTGACATCAGCCCCCAAAGCGATCAGTGATTCCAGCAGTTGATCCCCAAAATCATCCTTTTCGACCCGTCTTATCACAGCATCCGATAACACGGTTTCACCATCCTCTAAAACAGCATTAACATCGGCAGACAAATTGCGATATATATATTGAATCAAATCAATATTGTTATCAGCCAAAGCTTTCTGAAGTGCCATAAAATCCGAATGTTTCAAGACATCAAATTGAGCGCCTAACTTATGCAAATACTCGAAGTTCTCAACATTTGAAGCAAAATCAATAGCACTCAATCCGAAATTGTCTTTAGTGTTAATATCCGCACCGGCATTGACAAGTGCATCCAAACAGGCTTTACGACTGTCAGCACAATACATCAAAGGTGTTCTGCCCATTGAATCTGTTGCGTTAACATCTGCGCCGGCATCAATTAATACTTTAATAAGTTCTTCATTTTTCAATAATTCCAGCAGAGGTGTGCCATCCTCATCCTTAACATTGACATCGGCACCAGCATTAACAATCGCCTTAAACACAGAAATATTTTCCGTACTCCACAAGGCTGATTGATGGTCTTCGTTCAAAAGCCTGGGATCTGCGCCTGCTGCGAGCAACATGTTAATCATTTCTTCAGAGTTCCCTTGATTAGCAGCATTCATCAATACAGAATTACCTTTGTAATCTGTTGCATTCACATCTGCACCGGCATCGAGCAATACCTGAACACAATCCTTGCACTTAGACATCGTCGCAAACATTAATGCCGTTCTTTTATCTGAATCCTTTTCATTGACATCCACGCCTTTGGATATCAAAGTTTTCATCACATCGGCATTTCTGGTATGCATTAAATATGTTTGGTTATTATCTTTAGTTTTAACATCAGCTCCGTTATCAACCAATATCTGTACAACATCGGCCATACTTTGATACTTAATTTTATCATTATTATCAAATCCATAACGTATTGCGAAATCAAGTGCATAGTTATACCAGTTCTCAAACTCTTTTTTTGGTATTTTTTTAGCACCCAGCAAATGCTGAAGTTTTTCCGAAAGCAAGCGCAAATCATCAACTTTATCTTTATTGAGTGCACTTTTGACTGCAACTTTTAATGCAGATTCTATCACAAAAAACTTAGATTTTTTTACAATGTGTTCAGGATTATTCAATGCAAATGGAACGATACAGTCCAAATCGCGATTATCAATTATATGCTTGCGAAAACACTGACGTACCCCGAATTCAAAATTTTCTATATCGACTTTCGCATGAGAAAACATGGCTGTAAAAATGTCATAACCGTTTGAACCATCCCATGATTTTATAAAATGATACAAACCATTTTTATCCAGTTTTGCACCATAATTGAGTAATAATTCAACTATCTTTTCATTTCCTTTTGAGACAGCAATATTCAACGCAGTATCATCATCTGATACGGCATTTGCATTCGCACCAGCTTCCAGTAACAACTGTACAATTTCCTCATTGTTTAACTCAACCCCTTCCAATAAAACACTTTTGCCATATTTATCTTTAGCATTCACATCTGCGCCAGAATCCAAGAATAGACGAATGAGATCTGCTCGTTCATTTGATACGGCGGAAAAAATTACACTACGTTCCTCATCATCTTTGGCATTTACATCCGCACCGGATTCCAATAACAGACGAACGACTTCTGCATTGCCAAATTCAGCACCATACATGAGTGCATTCATTTGATTTTTGTCTTTGGCATTCACATCCGCACCGGATTCCAATAACAGACGAACGACTTCTGCATTGCCAAATTCAGCGCCATACATGAGTGCATTCATTTGATTCTTGTCTTTGGCATTCACATCCGCACCAGATTCCAACAACAACCGAACGATTTCCAGATGTTTTTTTTCTGCACTAAACATGAGTACAGAAGTATCAAACACATTTTTTGCATTCACATCTGCACCAGCTTGCAATAACAGACGAACGACTTCAACATTGCCACTTTCTATGCCATTAAATATAGTCGAAAATTTATACTTATTTTCGGCTTTCACATCCGCACCAGCATCCAATAATAACTGAACAACTTCAACATTGCCTTTTTCAGCGCCATACATGAGTGGCGTTTCTTCATCTTTGTCTTTAACATTCACATCTGCACCAGCTTGCAACAACAGACGAACGACTTCAACATCGCCAAATTTAGCGCCAAACAAGAGGGGCGTTTCTTCTTTTTTTGTTTTTGAATTCACATCCGCGCCGGATTCCAATAGCAAACGAACGACATCTGCATTGCCACTTTTAGTCCCAAACATGAGTGCATTCTCTTTGGATTTGTCCTGAGCATTCACATCCGCACCGGCAGCCAATAACAATCGAACGATTTCCGCATTGCCGCTTTTAGCGCCAAAAATGAGTGCACTCATTTGTTTTTTGTCTTTCGCATTTACATCCGCACCGGCAGCCAATAACAATCGAACGATTTCCGCATTGCCGCTTTCTGCACCAGACATGAGTTCACTGTGGCCAAATTCGGATTTGACATCCACATTTGCTCCGGCTTCCAATAGCAAACGAACGACTTCCGCATGACCTTTATCGGCCGCAAACATGAGTGCGCAGGTTCCAAACTCGTTTTGGGCATTCACATCGGCACCGGCTTCCAATAACAAACGAACGACTTCTGCATGGCCATTTTGAGCACCAAATGTGAGTGCGTTATGTTTAGTGTTATTTAGGGCATTTACATCTGCGCCAGCTTCCAATAACAACCGGACGACTTCCGCATTGCCGCTTTGGGCTGCAAACATCAGCACGCTTTTTCCATCGCGGTCTTTGTCATTCACATCTGCGCCAGCTTCCAATAACAACCGGACGATTTCTGCATTGCCGCTTTGGGCTGCAAACATCAGTGCGCTTTTTCTATCGCGTTCTTTGTCATTCACATCTGCACCAGCATCCAATAATAGACGGACGATTTCTGCGTTACCACTTTTTGCACCATACATAAGTGCATTATAATACCATCTACTTACTGCATTCACATCGGCACCGGCATCCAATAACAGACGGACGATTTCTGCATTGCCGCTTTGGGCTGCATACATCAGTGCGCTTTTTCTATCGCGTTCTTTGTCATTCACATCTGCACCAGCATCCAATAATAGACGGACGATTTCTGCGTTACCACTTTTGGCCCCTTTCATGAGGGCACTTTCTTTATTATTATCTTTAATATTGACATCTGTGCCAGCTCCCAATAACAGCCGAACGATATCAACATTTCCCATTTCAGAAAAACGCATTAATACACTTATATGATAGTCATCATCCTTCGCGTTAACATCAGCCCCCGCATCCATGAGAACCTTCGCAGCATCGATATCCTTGGCAGTCATTAACGGAGTCATTCCATTTTTATTTTTGTAATCAGGAATGCCGTATTGCGTCACGATGGTTGCGGCAAGTTCTGCATTCACCAGACAATCGCTATCCGGCCACTTTTCACAATCGGGAAGCTGCTTTTTAACATCTGCCACTTTTTCTGTTTCTGCAGTAATTTCAGCATCTGCAACAGTTTCTGCATCTGTGGCACTCGTCACGACGAGGTGTTGTCCGGTCGCGCATCCCATAATGAGTCCGGCAAACATTAAACACAAAACAAACGGCTTCTTTGACATCATATTCTTTATATTCTCACGATTATATAATTAAAGCGCGGCCGTATCGGTTAACCGATAGACCGCCCAGCCTTGCGTATTGGCCGTTTCGGCCAATAGCAAGGCCCACAAATCCTTAAACGAAAAAGTCATCAAAACTGTTTCTTCATTTATGTGTTGCAAACTTTCTGCGTCTCAATGACAGAACCCCCAAAAGCCCCAGCATCCATGCTGCCGCAGAACCAGAATTCGTCCCAGAATGAATAGAACAGTCGGAATCGCTGCTTATTGCAATGTGTTCATCATCGCCATCATCCGGCTCGTCTTCATCCGGATCCTGAGGATTTTCAGGCTTATCCTCTTTGCATTCATCCAGGTCTTTACATGCCGAATCGGCGCAATCTGCAAGGCCATTGCCATCATCATCCACGCCATTGCCGCAGATTTCCTCCGCAACTGGCTGATTTGGATCTTCCGACTTACATTCGTCCAGCTCTTTGCAAACAAGATCGTCACAGTCTTTCAGGCCATTGCCATCATCATCCACCCCATTGCCGCAGATTTCCTCTGTCACCTGCGGTTCAGGCTCGACCGGCTTGCACTCATTCAGATCTTTACATGCCGGATCGGCGCAATCTGCAAGGCCATTTTCGTCATCATCGAGGCCGTTTCCACAGACTTCGGCAGGCGGAGACCAAATCGCAGGCGTACACGAAGTATTCATCGCATCGCCATTGAGTTTGGAAAGCAAATTGGCAATTGTGCACAGGCGCTTGTCGGAATCGGCAATCGATTCAAGAGGAAAACCGACCAAAATCGACTTTTTGTCTGAACTCAAAACCGCAGCCCCGCATGAAGTCTGAATACATCCCGCATAATTCATCAGAACCGTAGCGCCATTATCAGCGCTCAGCACATCGGCATCATGCACACAAATAGCATCTTTGCTTCGATTGGATACTTTTCCGCCATCCGCGACACAGCTACTGTAAACAATCGTGCCAGAAACAATATCCGAAGCCGTAAACGACTGATCCGTAGCATCCGATTCAAAAGCATTATCAGCGATATATCCGGCATGGAATGTCTGAGAAAGCCACGATGCATCGCTGTTATAGCCGGTATCGCTCATCGAATAGCCGATATTGGAACCGGAAATCAACAGTGGAACCTGCTTGCTTCGCAAGGATTTAATAGCATTTTTCTGCTCTGCCGAAATGACATCCTGACTTGTTCCGGTTTCACCGGTTGCCCACACAACCGCATCATATTGATGCGACTTAAGCAATTCCGCAACAGCTTCGTCATCCGCGAAATCAATGCCGCTGCCGGGATAATTGAACAGAATTGCAGGCGCATAAATGCGTGCAAATGAACGCAAAGTATTGGCGTCATAATAGTTTTTGGTTCCGCGATCGACGCCATCGACATACAGAATTTTTTTCTGACCATTGCTCGGCAATTTTCCCACACCGGCAATGGAATCGAGACTTTCGCCACCAGCATTGACTGCGGTCACGCGAACATACAGCGTCTGACCAAGAGAAATGGGCAGATCAACTTTCGTATCGGTCACATTCATCATCGGATCGACGTCGAACAAAACGCCATCGTCGGATGTATAAATATTATAGCTTGTCGGATCTGAATTGCTCAAAACCTTGTCTTTAACTGGTGACCAGCTCAGGCTGAGGTGATCCTTTTCTGCGACCACAGTCAATTTTTCCGGCGGCAGAGGCGGTATCACCGCATTGTCATCGCCTTTAAAATACTGAATGATACCGGCCATAATGGCACGCGCGCCATAAAACCGGAAGCTCAGATCCCGAATAAGCTTGGCATCCGCATCATTATCGTGAAATGCCGTTTCGATGAGCACTGACGGAATGATAATCGGAGAATTATTCTTATTGTTGTACCAAGCATTGCGAGCAGGACTCAGCTCACCAAAACACGCACTCCAGAGTTTTTTATAACCGGCCCAGTCGCTCTTGACGTACGTGTTCATGTAGTCAAAGAAACGTTTATGGATATGAGTTGCATATTCGTAAGTTCCCGGCGGAAGATTATCCTTAACAAAACTCGAGGACCATTCATCTTCTGTAATCCACTGCAAATCGCCGGCGCTATTGGCAAAATACCAGACATAAGTCTGGGTTCCCCGAGAACTGCCGGTTCCGGCATTTGTATGCAGCGAAACCTGTGCATCGACACCTTCAAAAAGGGAATATAGACTTCGCCCTTTGACATCGCTGAAGGAAACCCAGTCAGGCAGACCGAGTGTTTTGAACCATGTCTGGGCACTTTCCTGCCATTTGAAATAGCCAGAGACGGAACCGCCGGAAGCCTTATAAACGCCGGGCCCATCTCCAACCTGCACGGAATCTGCGATCACGACGTTCTCGCTATTTTCCGAACTCTTGTTCGAGAGCGTGACTTTACCCGTTTCCGAAGCCCTGAACGGGAATGTGCCCAGATAATGCCAGTAATTTGTCGATGCCCTCTGCGAATTATTCGTAACATCAGACCCGTTGTTTGCACCGGACTTGATGCCTTTCATGTTCATATTCTGAAGGACAACGGATTCCCCGCGAGCATGTGTGATGCTGAACTGCGCGTCTTTAACCCGATTGTCACTCGTATAGTAACGAACGTAAACCGGATAATCGCCATCTTTTTCGACTTTAAATGACCAGGTTGCCGTTGCGGTTTCCTCCGGAGTGACATATGCAAAGCGATAATCGCCATAACTACTCGCTTCCCAGGTTCCCGTTTCGACATAATTATCGGAGGGCTGATTGGTGACCAGCACTGAAGATTCGGTGAAGCTGTAAGCTCGCATCATCAGGGTTTCCGCGCCTGCGCGTTCAAGCATGGGGCGAAGGAATTCGCTTACCCATTCGTAGGTGTGCTTGTCTTCGCGAATGCCTTTGCCCGGGGATCGCTGAAATCCCCATGGAGAACCGGGCTCAATGCCATGACCAGGACTCAGGCTGATGCGTTTTCCCTGCAATGCGCCTTGTTTTTTGTCGCGCATCCTGCTCGTCATTACACGACTGTTTCTCACGGCTTTGCCGTGATCTGCCGCCATCTGAATGACTTCCATCGGAACTTCGTCACCCATGAGTGCATGCTGTTCCTCACGACTCAGATTCGGCACAAACTCCTGCGCAAAAGCCTGACCGACAAAACATGAACACGCCGCAACCGCTAAAATACTTGCAATTATCAGTTTTTTATTCATTTTTTGTTCCTATCAATCCAGGTTAAACACACACTTATTGTGACTTATATCATTTAGAATGTGCTATTTATATCACTATTGAATTTCAATATTAATTTTATAATACAATTCAGCCGGGGCGCCCGCGCGCGGGCGAAGGAAAGTGGGGGGGGGAAGATTCGCTATTCCCCGGCATCTCGCCTTCGGCTTTTATGCCGGGGGTTAATAAAATCAGCGCCCTACAGGCGCTTTGCAAAACAACGTTTATCGCTAAAGAATATAACACCAGCCCGCGCTTCGAACGCTAATGCGTTCATGCACGTTCCTTTTCTATACCCCGGATGAGCAGTTACATTTTATGATACCGCGCGCTTTGCGCGCCTATACACTTCGCGAAATCAAGGAATCTTGCGTAGTTTTCCGGAGCTGATAATTTTAGCAATCGCCGTCGAGGCACTGTTCAGAGAACTTCGACCGGGATAACCGCTCATCACAACGATCCAGGCCTGATTATAGCGAGGATCGAAAATATAAACATTATCAGTGAACCAGTCTTCGGAAAATCCGGGTTTGGAGTAGAATTTGACGCGTTCATCCTTAAACACTGCGGCAAAACGGTCCACCATTTCGCGCCCGCGCGTGCGATCCTCGCTGCGCATGGCACGACGCAGAACGAGCAAATCCTCGCGTTTCAAATCAAATGACTCGTTGGCCGGAAGCTGCTCCTGAAGCATGAGACGGCGCGAACATTCGCCCAGATCCTGAAGTGACGTACAAGCCGCCGAACCGCATACCGACTGCGTTTTGGTGTTATAAGCCGGAAGTTTTGTCGATTTTTTGCCTTCAGAAAGCGTGATGGCCGGAGCAACCCGAAAAGACGGATTTTCGCCCATTTTCTGCCAGCGTGTAAGTTCGTAACCGCGATTGAGTGCGGTCTTCGTAATGCCGTATTTAGCGGTAAGAATTTCTGTATGGAGTTTGTCAAAAGAAGCGAGCTGAACGACGCGATTATAAGCGATATTGTCGCTTTGAATTATGGCGGCTTCGACGAGGGCACCAACCGTCGTAGAATAAGAAGTTTTCCCGTGAAACGTGACTTTTGCGCGAGAAGAAAACCCGAGTTCATCAATGCGTTTAAGAGCAGCAATGGCGGCAAATATTTTCACAGCAGAAGCTGGATTCCATCCGTTGTTCTGAGACGAAGTCCCGCGATAATCAAAAGCACGCTCGCGCGTCACGACCTGGCGTGTTTCATCAAAAGTCAGCTCGATAATGAAAGCCATGAACTTCTGCGGCGGCTGGAAACCTTCGGCTGCCATCAGTTTGGGAAGCTCTGTCGTGTTGACAGCCCCGGATTTCCACCATTTTCCGCGAGCGGCGGTCGGCACGGCAGCCGGAACATCTGAATTTTCCCCTGCAGGCACCATCGGAACGACATCGTCTGCGGATTTCGTTTCACACGTCGGAATGAGCAGTTTCTGACCAATCTTTATCTGGTCAGTTTCCATGCGGTTTGCTTTCTGAATCTGCGCAATCGTGCACCCGTGTTTCTGAGCAATACGGCCCAGAATATCGCCCGATACGACGACATAAGTCTTTGCCTGAGCAGCAGCAATCTCCTCCGGACTTGCATTTTCATCGTATTTGATCGGCGTGTCAATGATGTAATAATGCCCAAGCTGCGGTCCGACAGCACCAGGTTTTACGGGCTGGCGCGCGAACTCAACCATTGCAGCGGAAGAGGTCGACGAAGTCTGTGAATTCGAACTGCCCAGCTGAAGTGCTGGTGCCACAGCCTCTTTGGCCGTCTTTTTGGCTTTCGGCTGTGCATCTGCCCCCGGTTTGGCCTGATTTTCTGGTGCCAAAGCGACATCCTGACTGGGCGCAAACTCATCCCCTTCAGGAATTGAAGAAGCATGCTGAGTAATGAGCATCGAGTCGGGAAGCTCTGGCTCCTCCATCTCATCATCACTGGAGACCAGCGCAATGACGACAAGGATGACGCCAACGACAAAAATCGCAATAATCGCGGGCAAAGGAAGGCCGCGCCTGCGTCTCTTTGACTGAAATAAAAGCTTGGATTCGTTTAACTCTAACATTCAATGCATCCCATCAAACACACCAATTTCATTTCAGTAATGCAAGAAAAGCGTTTTGACAACACTTATATTTGATGGGCATGGCTATTGCGCCAACGGCGCAATACGCCATGCATTTGCGCGGCCTATCGTTGCCGCGATACGGCCGCGCCTGTTTATCAATAGATATTCGGATCTTTCGTAATAATCGTCGGAAGCAATTTCCCCAGCTTGCGATATTCCAATTCTGCAGAACGCATAAGCAAATCCTGGGTCACACACTTCTGCGGACTTCCATAAGCTATCGAAGCGGCACGAAGCACAGCTTCTTTGATATGACCACCGGAAAGCTCAAAAATTTCCGCTAAAACCCTCAAATCGACATCTTTCGATCGCGGAATGGATGAAGACAGGAATTTATTCCACAAAACACGTCGGGATTTTTCATCAGGCAAATCGAACGGAACCCTGAATCGGATTCGTCGCATAAATGCTTCATCAATGCCTGATTCAAAATTCGAGGTCAAAATGCTGACACCGCTAAATCGCTCAAGCCTCTGCAAAAGATAATTTACTTCGAGGTTTGCATAGCGATCGACACTCGATTTGACCTCAGTACGTTTGCTAAAAACAGAATCTGCTTCATCAAACAACAACAGAATTTCCCCCTGTTCTGCGGCATTAAACAGTTCTGCCAAATGTTTTTCTGTCTCGCCAATATATTTCGATACGAGCTGAGACAAATCCACGCGATAAAGCTCCAACTGCAATTCAGTCGCAATCACCTGTGCGCCATATGTTTTTCCCGTTCCCGGAGGACCGCAGAATAAAGCCGCAAGCCCGAGACCATATGGCATTGAACGTTCAAACCCCCAGTTTTTGGCAAGTTCACGCCGATGGCGAGCATACATCAGCAAATCTTCAAGTGCAGTCTGACATTCCGACGAAACAATCAGCTGATCCATCGTCACGCGCGCGGGTTCCGGCGTCGCCAGACTCCCAAGACCTTCCTGCGACATTGCGCGAGCCTGCGAGGATAAATTGATATACAAAGATTCTTCGCCATCATACGAAAGAGTCCACGCAGCACGAAGGGCCATCTCCATCTGCCCGCGAGTCAGCAAAAACTGGCCCGCCAGCTGGGATATCCAGTTTTCCGAAAGCTTTTC
>JAZRWV010000520.1:0-1134 GCA_045599925.1 Myxococcota bacterium | reverse complement strand
CGCCGCCACCGCCACCGCCGCCGCCTATGCCGCCGATGCCGGAACCATAGCCGCCGCCACCGCCGCCACCGGCGACCCCAATGCCGCTCAGACCAGCTCCAAAGCCTGCTCCTGTACCAAATGCATCGCCTTCCGCCGTTTCAGGCATGAAATCAAGAGCATCGCCAAGTCCGGCCGATGAACCGAAAAGGCTCTGCATATCATGAAGTTTAGCGCCGCCGAGTGCAGCCTGAAGTCCAACTGGCTTTTCAACTTTATCCAGATTGGCTATCGGACTTTGGGTGTCATCAATCTTCGGCCGATTGA
Organism: Myxococcota bacterium; assembly: GCA_045599925.1. Lineage (GTDB taxonomy): Bacteria > Myxococcota_A > Bradymonadia > UBA4248 > UBA4248 > UBA4248. The sequence continues at coordinate 828 of JAZRWV010000520.1, read as the reverse complement.
GGTCTTTCATGCTGTCGTCAATGATCACATTGTCGACATCTTCAATGACGGGAAGTTCAGGCTTTTCCTCTTCCTGATGTTCATCGACGTTGCTTAGAAGTTCAACCCATCGCTGTTCAAGTTCAATCACACTCACCGTTTCGATGGGCTCCGCCTTGAGACTGATGAAAAAGATGAACGCAGAGTGGAGTATAAAGCTGACGAGAAGGGCACGCCCTGCCGGGCTTTCCAATGCCTGCGAAACGGTCTGAAATGTCGAACCGGCAACCAGGGGCGGCAATTTGCGTGATTTATAGCAGACGACGAGATCCAGGCCTTTGGAAAGATTCAGAATCAGCCAGTCGTTTTCATTGAATGGGTATGTTTCAATTTCATCTGAAACGGATGCTGGCGTTCGCTTTTCGCCCACTTTGAAATGACTGCTTTCGCATGAAAGACTCGCCTGCATTTCCGGGCGAAGATGAATGCTGTGGTTTTCATAAAGGACAAATGGCGTCTTAAAATCTTCCAGTTCAACAGATATATCGGCCTGTTTCGATTTTCCAATTGTGATTTGTTTCTCGTCAAACCGCTGTTCTGAAAGGATTTTCTGATGAAAAATGAGAGCGGTGTAAAGCTGCTTATCCATAGCGTTTTTCAGTATTTGATATCGTTGACTGGCTTTGTTTTTTAAATACCGTCAAAGGTGTTGCCTGATGATTCGAAAGGTTTTCGTCGTATGAGCGACAAGGCGACGAACATTCCTAATAACATAATAATGACTGAAAGTCTCTGAATCCATGAAAATGAATGCATCGGAGGTAACTATTCAGCCGGGGGCTCTTGGAT
>JAZRWV010000519.1:0-3645 GCA_045599925.1 Myxococcota bacterium | reverse complement strand
AACGCAATTATGGAGGACTTTCTTGTTCCCAAAATGACTGAACCCATTAAAAATCAACAACTTGAGCTCTTCTGAAAAGTTGTGGGACAGCAGTGGTTTTGAGTAAGTTCATTCTTATGCATTTCCTGCCTTTCGCGCCCTTGATGAAGGGCTATCATTGTTTTGAACGAGTGAGTATGAAAAATACGGTATATTGATTAGTCTTTTCGTTTGTTGTTTGTTTTCTAGCGCTTGTGAGAGCAACGAACAGTCAATTCCATCAGACAGAAGCAAAAGTGCATTTGAAGTTGCGTGTGAAGCAAGTGGCGGTACAATGGCTGGTGATAATAAATGTTCCTGTTTGAACACCATTTGTGATGATGGAGTTGTCTGTAATCTGAACACAAAAGCCTGTCCGACGGTGACCATTCCTGAAACATGTAAAGATGCTCAGAGTTTTTGCACAAGCAGTAAGTATTATATCTGCCAAAATCACGAATGGACAGAGTCGTCAGATTCGCAGATTCAAAGTCAGTGCAAAATGTTTGGCTGTCTGCCGGATGAATCCGCCTGCGCTGAATGCTTAAAAGATGCTTGTGTTGAAGGGAAAATGGTTACCTGTGAAAACGGAAAAATAAAATCCACAACCCCTTGTAAGACAAACGCCTGCGAGAATGATACAAAGTGCGAAGATTTTTGCACAGAGGGTGAAAAGACATGTAAAAACGGTGAGCTTTTTATTTGCCGTGATAATGCTTTAGTCAAAGAAAAGGACTGCCCTGCCGGCTGTGATGAAGTGACAAACAATTCGTGTGCTTCCTCGTGCAATGAAAATGAAACATATTGTGTGAATGGCAAAACTAGAACCTGCAAAAATGGCGTTTTGAGTGATGATGCCGAAGCTTGCCCCAATGGTGCATCCTGCAAAGACCAAAATAACTGCGGAGAATGCAAGGATGACGTCACGATTTGTGAAAATGGTCAGATAAAAAACTGCTCAAATGGAGCCTGGGGGCTCGCTGTTGCCTGCACGGGTGGCTATTCCTGCAAAGATGCCATATCATGCGGTGACTGTAAGGATAACGAAACCAAATGTGACAACGTTGAAAAAGATAACCAAAAAGATGTGGGTATAGTATCTCATTGTGTTCATGGTCAGTGGGTTGAAGAGGATTCAGCTTGTCGGGATGATTCCGGCAATCCTGTAAGTTGTAATGTAGACAAAGATGGTGTTCAAAAATGTGGCGAATGTTTGAATGATATTCCGCGTTGTGTGAATATGGATGTAAATAACTACAAAGAAGTTGGCGTTATGGTGAAGTGTGAAAATGGTGCGTTGCTTGATATTCCGAATGAAGAGCGAGTTGAATTAGCTTGTATGGATAAAGAACTTCCAATACCATTTTCGTGCAAGAATGAGTTTGAATGTGGAATATGCCATAATTCTTCTGCTGATGGTGCGGGATATTGTGTAACAGGTGATGAGGCTGGCAAGCCTTATGATGCCATGTATAAGTGTGTCAATGGTGTCGCGGATTTGAAACAAGAAATCAATGCGTGTTCACTTTCAAGGTGTGACGAGCAACATTACTGTTCCACTAAGTGATATATCCGTCTGCCGCTGGTAGATCCGCAAAATTTTGCGTTTCTGGCGGCGGCATAGGCGGAGCGTTCAGTTTTGGGTCTTAAAAAAAGAATCCAGAAAAGCGATATAGTCTTTTATGACTTCATCGAAAAATGGACTTAAATATATATCAAAATGACCGCAGTCATAGCTTTTGCAAGTTGCCTGGCATGCCTTTTGGGCGAGTTGCAGGGTTTTATCGGCGGGAGCAAGATGATCTTTGGAACAGGCTGCGATATATATTGGGGTTTTAAGATTGTTTAGATAACGGCCCGGTGAATATTTGAGAAATTCGAGCAGTGTTCTGGCTGGCGCATCATTGTTATATTGAAGATCACCGATAAATCGCTTTGTCGTTTCTTCATCGGTCTGCATCATGGCATTTTCACCTTTATAGGATGTGAGTTTCATCATGACCGGATGATATCCCGTTATGCATGTCAGCAAATCCGCAAGAATATAAGGCGATTTTTTCAAAACATATAAAGGGGTAACGGCTTTGATCGTTGCCATGGTGTCTGTATAGGGACATTGAGCAATCGCGGCCTTTACGTCATCCCGATGAGACGAAAGCCATATCGCATGACCGCCGCTGAATGAACTTCCAAAGATGATGAGCCTATTGGGATCGATTCGATCGTCATTTTTGATGTATTCAATGGCGTTTTCCCAGTCTTTCAGCTGCATTTTAACGTTAATCAGCTGTCTTTTATCACCATCGCTTGCTCCATGGTTGCGATAGTCAAACAGCAGACTGGCATATCCGGCTGCAGCAAAAGCCTCGGCATATTCGGGCAGGCGCATCTCGCGTGTTCCGCCCAATCCGTGAGCCATGACGATCACGGGACATTTGGGGCATTCCTGCGGCAGATACAGCCACGCACTGCATCGTGTGCCATCTGAGTAAAAGTCGACATCTTCACGTCGAAATAAGTCGCTCATATTATAATTAACTCCATTTTACCTTCTTCTCGGGCAGATGCGAGTTCGGAAGCTTCGTCATGGAGGCGTTTTTCGCGAAGTCGAACGGCTTCGCGAATTCATGCATCACCGCTCATTTGGGCAAGATTATTCATGAGTATTCTTATGCTTTATTGCAGAGTAACTGGAAATCCGTTTCGCTCATTTGCGCTTTTCGAGCTGCTGTATTTAGGGATAAATCACCTTCTTTAAAAAGCGCAATCAGTGTTTCGATTATACCTTCATTTTTACCTTCGATTATACCTTCTTTTTTACCTTCGATTATACCTTCGATTATACCTTCTTTTTTACCTTCTTTTTTACCTTCTTTTTTACCTTCTTTTTTACCTTCTTTTTTACCTTCTTCTCGGGCAGACGCGAGTTCGGAAGCTTCATCATGGAGGCGTTTTTCGCGAAGTCGAGCGGCTTCGCGAATTTGTGCATCACCGCTCATTTCGCGTAACACGTCAGCAGCTTTGTTCAATGTGTTATCATCTTTAAACATATCAAGCTCCTCCGGCTTTTTGACATTCAGGAATTTGAGCCATGCTGCCATGCGCTCCGCCAAATTCACGGAGTTGAGTTTACCAACTTTTTTCAATTCAAAAAAGTGCAATGACATTTTGTCTGAAAAAGGCGTCTGTGTGCCTTTGATAACCGGAATGACCTCGGTATGAATGTCTGAACGGTTTTCGAACAGGTAAAAGTCGAGCAGGTTGATCGTAATTGCCTGTTTGAGTTTGCAATATTCCTCGCCGGTTTTCAGGTCTGCAGTAAATAGTTTTGCCCAATAAAATAGTGCGCGGTCCGCATATCCCAAAAACTTTCTTATCTGAATTTCGATGTCGATTTGGCGGTTATCCATACTAATTCTCAAATCGAGACGGCTGAATTTGGCTTCTGATTCCTCCGGTATCATTTCAGGATTTGTCAGTACGAGGTTTGTAACTATTCAGCCGGGGGGAGGAAAAAAACAGGGGAATTCAAAAAATGCTGTTCTTTTTTTCGAATTTGAGGCAAATACTAGATGCTACACGGTGTAGCGCCCAGTATCAGCCTAAAAAAATAATATGCGCCGCAAT
>JAZRWV010000518.1:0-12801 GCA_045599925.1 Myxococcota bacterium | reverse complement strand
AGGTGAAGCCTTGAACGACAATCTCACCCTCGTGGTCATGTTTCATGCCACCTGCAGTAACTAGTCGTTTCAAGGCTTCGTTCGTGTTAGCTAATCACGAACTCAAACGCAACCATACAAGTAATAACATGTAATGCATGTTTTGCTTCATGCTTGATTGACATACTGATTTAAGGGAGATTTATTAATGGGTGCTGTCACAAAGACGTTTTCTGAAAGTGAGTTTACAGCTGCCTGCTGTAGCCGATCCTTGTCTGTAAGACGACAGGCTTTCTGTGATTTTTTGGAACAGGAAACATCCGTGCAATGCAAAGCAGCTATGATTTTGCTCAAATCGGAATATCGCGATTTGCGCGAAGCTATTCTTAATTATTGTTCTGAAGATGTCGTTTCTGACATGCATTGGCGCGCTGCTTTAAAAAATGCGATTTCTGATGAAAATACTTTAAAATGTCGTGAATTATGTCAGGGACTGCTCGTTATATATCAAAGACTGCCGGAGTTTGATCCGGAAGTTTCTGCTTTTTGCCAGAAGTGTCTTGAACACGAGGATGCCGATGTCAAATATCAGGCGTATTGCCTCGCGGAGCTTCACGAGATTTCGTCCGATGAATATCTCGACTGTGTCAGAACGTTTTTGGAATCTTCTGATGAAGATATGCGTATTATCTCCATTCAGGCTCTTGCCCGGTTAAAACCGGAATGGGCAATGAAGAAGCTTGATGAACGGGCTGAAATGGCAATAGGTGTGGAAGCATTTCATATCCTGCTCAGTCAGATTCATCTGTGTGATGAAAAAAGTCGTCCGCAGTTTGCTCAAAAACTTGCGATATGCGTTGAAAATGAGCGCTTTGCATTTGCAGCTGTACAGGCTTTGTACGAGTTTGGCGATGAATCTGTCGTGCCGACTTTGCTGCGTTATGCACGAAGCATATTGTCTGAACCAACGACGCGAATTGCTGCCGCAGCGGCTGCTGCAAAATTGGGTTCTCAGGAGGGAATTAAAATTTTACAAAAATTTGCGTCAAGTAGGCACGGCAATCCCAATTATGCTCAGGAACAGCTCGCAAAATTCGGATTGTGAGCGATATGATGATTTGCGGTAACAACGGAAATCATGTAATAAGAAGGTCAGGTTTTCAACGTCTATTCTCTTAATCTGGAGGAAATCATATGAAGAAGTATTTATCAGCAATATTGGCGGTTTTATTCACTATTTCTTGTGGCAGTGCTGTGATGCTGGTTTCGGATTATGCCGATGCAAAACCCAAAAATGCGGCATCTAAGGATAGTAAGAAAATGACTGTTTCTGCCAGCCTTGGAAATTTGAAATGGGGAATGTCGTCTAATGACTGTAAGAAGATTGTCGAAGACAAGATTATGGACGATTTTCGTGCAAAATCGGAAGGCAACAGCGATCTTTCATATGTCGATAATCTTCGCAAAACTCACACAGACCGTGTTGAAAGCATGCAGAAATCCTATCTGCAGCTGACACGTGACAATTCTGCTATGCTATCTGCTTCGATTGTCGGTGATGAATTTATGCCTGATGCCGGAGAAGCCTTGCTGACGAGTCGTGAAGATAATGCGACACGTTATTACTTCTTTAAGGATGATAAACTTTACAAGATGGCAATTGTTTATGATTCAGCTTATCTCGGACCGATTGCTTTCGATACATTCTGTGCAACAACCGAGCAGAAATATGGAAAAGCAAAAGATGAAACCTGGGATGATGAAGGCAACTTCCTCGCATCTGTCTGGACTGACGGTAATGTTAAATTGACTGTGAAAAATAAATACGTATCCTACAGCACTGTGCTGATGGTTTATACCGATGATGCCGTTGAAAAGACTCTGGCTGCTAAACACAAAGCTTATTTCGATTCGTTAAATGCTGGGCCGGAAGTCAGCTCGGAAATCGACGCTCTTACCGCTGATTCGGGTGAGGATGCTGGAAGCAGTATTGATGCTCTTCTTGGTAAAAAGACAAAAGTCGATCTTCTCGCCGGACTTTCTCAGGAAGACATTGACATTATCAATGGTAAAACGACTGAAAAAGAAATCGAGAAAAAGAAAAAAGCTAAAGCCAAAAAAGCTGCAAAAGACCGCAAGAACGATGCTAAAGCAAAACAGGGTCTTGAAATCTTCTAATTTGGTTTGTTTTATTCAAAAGGCGGGGAATCCCGCCTTTTTTTATTTTTTGCCATGGGGGATGACAATGCCTGTTGGCGCTCCAACTTGCGCATTTCATTTGTTCACTGGGCTCTGCGAATTTCGCCATTCACAGGATGGCGAAATTCTCGGCCCCACCGTCACGTCCCGCAAAAAGCCATTATTCGTCCCTCATATCCATTCGGGATTCTCTCTCCCCCACCCACCGTCACGCCAGCCAAAGTCCAGGCGAGTATGCAGAAAATACACGAATGCTACGCGGCTTTTGAATTTTTTGCAAAAATGCTGCTCAAGCACTGGGACGACGTATTTGTCCGCAGTGACGCCGTATCATCATGAACACAAACAGTCCTCGTCAGAACGGGAATGTGCATGGAAAATACGTTATGTTTTCGGGCCCGAATCCGATTTCTCATCAGATGTACGTATGCACCAGACTCAAAAGTCGACCGGTCACCTCAGACAATGATTTACGGTGGTAAGGTTCGATACATGATAATTTCTCCGGGGAGATTAAATCCTTGCCGTGCCGACAGCTCGGAAAATGCATTCAATTCGGCGTTGCATGCAACGTCACCTCTCACTATTAATGATTACCTCAAAAAAAATTTGTGACACCTGACATGTCATTTTTTTAATTTTTTTTTAACGGGCAGACTGACGAGGTAAAACATTCATTATGAGTTGCAACCATTTCAGTGTATTTTTAAGGAAATGTGATTTGAATGTTGATTCACAAGTTTGAAAACCTTGAGAATCAGGACAAACGCGGTATATATGGCAGGTGGTTTTGGACTGATTTTGCGGTAGTGAATGTGGGTGTAGGAAAATGAGTAGTTGGCAGGTTGTTGAATCTCAAAAAGACGCTGTTATTCAAAAGGCTGGTGAACTTCAGAAAAAGGAAATGGCCAAATTTGTTCAGGAGGATGACAGCAATCTGAAGGAACAGCTGAAGAAGGATACATGGTTCATTTGTTTGTCGCCATTAGCTGGAGCTGTCGGCATTGCGGGGTTTGTTATTTTTCTGAATTATGGGCATTGGATTTTGGGGCTCATCGTGCTGGTGATGCTGATATGTCTGATGCTGGTCATTGCTGTGCATGGAGTTAGGCATCGTACTAAAGTAGTGAAGTATTCGCTTGTTCACAGTGTTCTCCAAAAGTATTTCAATCCGGATGTTTATCTTGCGTATTATCGGGTTCCTGATGATATGTTGAATGAAGCGGATATCGTTGATGACTGGGATAAGGCTCTCGCAAGTGACTTTTTTTCTGGTACATGGAAAAATGTTAAATTTCAGTTCTGTGATGTGACGATTTATGAGGGTTCTGGTGGATGTAAAAAGCGGAACAAAGTATTTTCCGGACAATTGTTTGTGATAGAAACGGGGCTGGAACTTCAGACTGGTATAACAATACATGAACGCAAAGAACCGTTGAGTGCTGATGTTTATGCGGGGATGAAGAATTCGGACAGATTTTTTCTGACAGGCAATGAACAGTTTGATCGCCAATTTGATGTGCATTTGGGCTGCAGCAAAAATGTGATTGGTTTTGAGCAGAAGCAGGGAGGACTGAGTCCAGAGGCTCAGCGGCAGCAGGCGCATGATATTGTGGACAGAATGATACAAGACATTCTGGATGCTGACTGTTATGCGGTTTCGCAAACAAGGATGCGATTTATTGGCAACCGTCTTTATCTTTCGATCGAAAATACGAGGGACACGTTTGAGCTTCAAAGGGGGGATGTGAAGCAAATTGAAGAACATAAGAAGCGATTGGATGAAGAAGTTCGCGACATGACATTATATCTTGATTTGATGACGCGTAGTTTAGAGCATCTGAAATCATTGAAAACGAAAGAGTCATCGGGGGTGGATGCATAAGTTAGAACGGATAAAAAAGAGGTCAGATTAGGTGAGGTTAGTGTGTAAGCTTGGACATATGATATTGGCGCGCCGTAGAGAAATCTAGGCGCGCCGCCGCAGGCGTATGCCCTGAAAGGGCATAGCAGCGGCCAGAAAAATAAAAAATGCAAAAAAATGGGCTTTATTTTACGATGCTTGTCATTCAGTATCAGAATTGTGTAAAATGTCCTTTTGAGCGGCTTTTTTGGCCTGTATGGGAAGGAGAAAATCATGCGTAATCCGAAGTTTTGCTCGCTATTATTGGCGGCGATTCTGTCACTGGGCAGTGCAGACGTATATGCTCAGAGCCATTATGCGTCGAAGCAGGCGCAGGAGTGTTATGACAATGGAATCAAGCTTGAGCGTCAGGCTGAAGAACGCAACGATATGTCGTATTTAAATCAGGCCGAAGCAAAGTATAGGGAAGCTGTGGCTACGGAACCCAATATGGTTCAGGCTTATGTTCGACTTGGCTATATTTTGTATGTTTTGAAACGTAGCGATGAGGGCGTTGCACTGCTTGAAGGCGCATTGGCAAAGCATTCTGACAATGTTGAACTGAAGCATTATCTTGGTCTGAATCTGTATCAGATTGGCAAAATTGATGATGCGGAAAGTCTGCTTGAGGAAGTCGTTTTAGAACCGAAGAATGCGCTTCCGGAAGCATATTTTGTGCTTGGAAAAATCAGTCTTGATAAGGGCGATTCGATGAAAGCGCAGGGGTATTTTGGCCAGTATGCGGCAACCATGCCGAACGATGCCCATGCATATCGTGCGTTGTCATCGGCCTATATTCAGGCGAAGGATATTTCGGGGGCTGAAGCTTCACTGGCAAGACTGCTCGAACTTGCTCCGGATGATGTGATTGCTAAAATCAACATGGGGCATGTAAAATATGAACGCGGTCAGGTGGATGAGGCTGTCAAGTTGTATGAGCAGGCGTATAAGGCTGATTCGCATCACTATGAGCTTTTATATACCATCGCTAGTGCATATTATCTTTCTGGACGATATGAAGAAGCAATCAAGCGGTTTGAAAAAGTGCTCGAGAAAGATCGCGAACACATGAGTGCACGGTATTTTATTGCAGATAGTGAATTGAAACTCGGACATTTGGATAAGGCAGAAGAACTGTTCAATGAACTACAGGAAAAGATGCCGGACTATCGTTATCTGAAACTCAAGCTGGCTTATATCCGCATGCTTCGTGGAGAAAATGGAGCGGAGAACGATGTCCGCAGGCTGATGGATGAATCGAGCAATCCGGATGATCTGCACTTTGGTGCTGTCATGCTGAGAAAGAATGGCAATGTGGATGATTCGCTCGCTGTTCATCGACGTTTGCGGGAAGAACATCCATCGGAAAGTATTTATGGCGTGTATCTGGCGCGAGAATATCTGGAAAAACATGACTATGCGCAGGCTTCTGAAATTCTGATGCAGCTCATTGATGAAAGTCTGAATGATTCATTGGCGTGGGAGATGTTGAGTCTGACGTTTTTGAATCAGGGTGTGGATTCGATGATGATGGGGGATTTTGAGCAGGCCCGGACATTTTTCGATCAGACTTTGACGATGGAAGTGCATCAGATTGCTGCGTATTGCAGCTTTTCGCATCTCGCGCTTCTCGAAGGAAAAATAGATGAAGCATTTCAGTCATTTCAGATGGCTGAACAGATTTCCGCAGATGATCCAAACGTCATCAAACTGGCCGCCCAGTTTGACATGATGGATGGAGAATATAAGTATGCTGTTCAGCGTCTTAAGGATCTGGAAAAGGCTCAATCATCGGATGCTCTTGGTGGATCGGGATGGTATTTGATGGCCGTTGCCCAGTCGAGTTTAGGACAATGGGATGAGGCGGAAAAATCGCTAATAGAGGCTGAAAAATACGGAGTTGTAGATTCGCCTGCGAACTCGACTGTCGCTCTTCAGGCTGCCATGAAAGCTCTGAAAAATGGCAATATGGAAGAAGCTGACAGGCAGCTTTCTCGCGCTGAAGAGTATAAGGATGGGCTTGAACAGGCTGATAAGATACGGTTTGATTATCTTTCTGCCGGTGCCAATATTCGGGCCAAGAAATTTTCACAGGCTAAATCATCGCTAGAATCTGTAGTTAAGGAGTTTAATGAACTTCCGAGCGATATCCGTGAGCAGATTGTACCGGGTGGGCAACTGGATGTTTCTTTTGAACTGGCTTACGTTTATTACGAAACAGGCAACTTTGATGGCGCAGTATCTCTTTTGAGTGGAAGCCGTGGTGAGAGTGCAAAGAGTTTGGAAGCTGCGGCGAGGAGAAAACTCGGTTTTCAATCGTTAAAAGCAAAGAAATACGATTCTGCAATTGATAACTATGCTCGCCTGAGTCTTCTTGGAAACATGACAACAGTTGATCAGTATAATCAGGTTTTGGCGAAATTTCAGGCGAATAAACTGAATGATGCTGGTTCTGTTCTGGAAAAATTTGCAAAGCAGAACATCCCGGAAGCTGTGTTGAATTATGCGATTTATTTGGACAATGCCGGGGATGGGGCAAAAGCGACGCAGTATTATCAACAATATGTGTCAATGACGAGCTCCAGAAAATCAGAAGACGTACGACGAATGCTTGCAACAAAACAGCGCGTCTGGGGAAATGAATGACGACAGTGAGAACTGAAATCATATACGGGAGCATAGAGAAATGAAATCCTGGATGACAATACTGTTAAGTGGTGCCGTGATGCTGTTGCCGGGGCTGGCAATGGCTCAGAACGTCGTGGCAATATATGCTCCGAATCTGGATTTTAAAGATGGTTCGGAGCGCAATGCCTATGTCAACAAAGTGGCAAAAGCATTAAGTGATGAAACTGGTTCGAATTGGGAAGGTCGGGCATATGGGCGAGCATCGGACTTTGAAGCTGCGCGTTCATCGGTCGATGTGGCGATTCTGGATGCAGATTATTTTTCGAGTAAAGGTGGTTCATTAAAGCCTGTTGCGATGCTTTCTGCTAATGGGCAGACGACTCGTCCGTTAAAAGTCATTGCCAAAAAAGGGGGCAGTGACAAACTTTATCATTATCGCAATAAAAAACTTGCGGTCGTTGCAAACTCATCGCTTGCTAATTCATTCGTTACGGCTTCTGCTCTTGGTAATGAAATCAAGGCCTCTGACTATTTTACTTCCATTGATGAGGTCCGCGATGTGCGTTCTGCTATCAATGCTGTGGAAATGGGAAAGGCTGATATTACGCTTGTTTTTGATGGGTATGATGCCGGATTTACAACTGTTTATACTTCTGCAGCGGTTGGGCTTCCTATTATTGCATTGAATGCCTCTCGATTGGTCGGTGATAACGCTGAGAAGGTTAAACAGGTGCTTCAAAATATCAGCATTCGCACATCTTCTTTTGTGACAGGAACTGCTGCATATAACGCATCGGATGCCGGGGCTTATAAGCGTATTGCAGGAACAAAAAAGACGAATACACTGGGATATCAGGCTGTAGAACCTGAGAGTGCTCATATCAGTGTAACTTCACAGAAGCTTTTGGAGCGGACTGATGGCCTCATCTTTAATCCATTCCTGATGCAATACGTTCCAACCATTGCAGATTTTGATAAAAAACTGGAACAGCGTTTGTAACGTATAGGGAAAACTCTTGGATTGTTCAGGTTCTGGTTATAAAAAAACAGTCTGAATGCGGGGGCGTGAGTTATCCTGCAGAAATATAACATGGTTAGTTCATGAAAGTAGTACCAACACTCATTGCAGATACAGCGACAATACTTCTGCTTGTTTCGACGCAAAAGGAACAGGTTGTATTAACGCGTGTCCTTTCTGCAACCGGATGCAATCTTCAGGTGGTGACGAGTATTCAGGAAGCGGAGCAGACAATCATGCAGCGCAGCGTTGATCTCCTGGTCGCCGATTATGATCAGCAGTCACAATACTTCGATGCAGACGGATATTCTGCGTTTGACAAGTTTTTGATTCGCTTTGCAGAGATGCCGGCTTCTCACTGGGTGAATGGAAAAGCTCGTATCCTTTTGCTCGCATCCCGCAGAAATCGTGAGGAAATGCACAACATATTTGGACTTTCTTTTGTAAGCAATATTGTTGCAAAAACATCAGACTTTGCACCAGAAGAACTGATTATTACTGTGGGAAAGATTATCCGCAACGATATTTTCGGCATTGAAAAGTATCTGTGTTATGGCGCAATGCCGATGGCTTATGAAGTGTCTTCAAGTCTTCAAAAAGATCCTCTTTTGAATGCGATGTCAGATTATGCAGCCAATATTGGCATCAATAAACGCATCATTTCTGCTGTTGCCGGCGTCGCTGATGAATTGTTGATGAATGCCATTTACAATGCACCAATTTATCCCAATGGGGTTCGGCCGTATGCTCGCCGTTCTCGGACGGTGCCTGTTGAACTTCAGCCCGATGAAACGTGCTTTTTCTCATTTGCTAGTGATGGCAGTCAGTTTGTTATTTCTGTTCGTGATAGATTCGGTTCTCTGACTCCGGAAAAAATTCGTGGATATCTGGCCAGATGTTTTGCCATGGGGAGCGATCAGATCGAACAGAAACAAGGTGGCGCCGGTATGGGGTTTTATTTCATCATGGAAAACCTGAACAAGCTCATTGTCAATATCAGTCCTGGACGTGGTACTGAGTTTATTGGCATTATTGATATTTCCGGCACGTATCGGGACTATATCGAACGTTATAAGTCATTCCATATTTTTGTCGCATGACAAGGATTGTTTTTTGAGAGCATGAATATGAAACTGAAAACCTTGTTGTTAAGCAGCTTGCTGGCTTTGTTCTGCCTGCCGTTGTGTGCTTTCGCTCAGGATGTGACACAGACTCAGCCTGAGGAAACAAATGAAGAATTGATGAAGGTTGAGGATGCAAATTCTATTGTCGTTCCTCAATTTGAACTCGTTGATGACGAGGTTTGGGTAGAGCCGTATGATGGATACGAGTATTATGAAGCAGAAAGTATCGATGATAATGGCAATTCAGAGCTGGAACTTGTTGCAGATAGTACAGAAGCCAGACTTCCCAATCCCCAGTACCGGATTGAATCCGTTCGGGTGATTGGGAATCGGGAGAACTCCCAGGATAATATCCTGAAAATGCTTGACCTTTCGGATGCTATGACGATGGATGAGCTTGAAGAAGCTCGAATACATCTCGCTATGAGCGGATTGTTTGAGTCCGTCGATATGAAGCTTCGTCCAAGTCACGAACGCGGAGGGATTGATGTCGAACTGCGTGTCGTCGAACGTTCTCATATTCAATTTAATAATTATTTCATTGGCTCAAGCGAAAAATCTCCGTTTTCTCTCGGCCTTGATGTAACTTGGCTTGCTCCGTTTGCAACAAATCATCGTTTCCGCATGGCTTATGGTGCAACAACATCCAATGATTATACCCTGTCATTGAATTATCTCATTCCGACCATCGCCAGGATGCCCTTTTCGCTGATGTTTTCAATTCAGTCGCTTCATTCGCATGAAGATGTATTTGGTCCATCTTATTTTAGATCTGATTTTCCAAAACCATCGGAACAGGCTGATGCGCCTGATCCTTTTGATTACCTCGATTCTCTTGTGTTTGAACGTCATGGCGCTTCTGTCGGACTCGGATATGCGCCACTGTCAAACGTTCGCTTGATGTTCCGCTTGGAATATATGAATCTTCTTCGCGAAAATGATGAACTGCAGGTTCAGGACGAGCTTGATGACTTCATGAGATCCGGTCACAGCAACTTGACGGCTGCGGAACTCAACGTGGCTTATGACACTCGCGCTGGACGTCAACTCCCGAATCATGGGCATTTCGTCATGCTCGATCTGAAAGGTACGGCGAAGACTTCTGCTTCTGATTATTCCTATTTTAAGATGCAACTCGCTCATCAGAGCAATTTTCGCGTCGCACCACAACATATCATTCGCCTGAATACATTTGGCGGTTTTGTGGTTGGGGATGCTCCATTCTTCGAAAAATTCTTCTTTAATGATTTCTATTCGATGGCTCCTGCACGGTTTTACATGCTGAATCCGAGCTCGAGAGGGGCCCTTGATCTGTTCAAAACCGGTGCGTCTGGCTTGGGATATGAAGATTTTCTCGTCCATCTGGCTTTGAGTTATGCTTGGCAACCAAAAGAAAGACAAATTGAAGTCTTCGTGACTGCTGCTGCAACCTGGGCAGATTCCCTCAATACTACAAATGTTATGCTCGGTGTTCAGCCTAGACAAATGCGAGATAGTTTCCCCGCCGATGTTTCTATGAATGTCGGGGTGAAGTTTAAAACCAATTACGGTCTGTTTAGTATAACGCTTTCAAACGTGCTCGATCTGGTGGTGAGGTAAGACATGAAACGGCTGATTTATTTCATTATCCTGACTGCTGTTTGTCTGATCCCTCAGATTGTAATGGCTGAAGATCTCATTCAGTGTACTGAATCCGAGAAGAGAATTGTTTGCAATCTTCAAATAACTGAGTTTATTGAGCAAAGCCGTCAGCTTCTGACCAATGGCTGGGAAAATACACTTCAGATTCATATTTCATTGTTCGAAGCCGATCACAGTTCTCCAATCGCTCGAAGTCGTTTGGAAGCAACACAACGCTGTTATCTGGACCCCTTTGAATCTCCTTGCTTGATTCTCTGGACCGGAGCAACCAAGTGGCAACGATATCGCGATGAAGATGTTTTTTTGCGCGCGCTTTCTCATTTTGGCATTCAGGCTTTGTCATTGGGGGATAACCTGCCTGCTGGCAATTATCGCGTTCGCGTGACTGTTCAGATTATGCCCAGCGCGTCAAAACGCCTTCAGTCGATTAGCAACTGGTTTAAGGCAAGCAGCGGTGAATCCGGAAGCAGCTTGTGGAGCACAAATACTCTCATCGGTTCTGTGTTGAGCAGCCATGCGTCTTCTATTGAAGGCGATGTTCTGCAGAAAACAATAGAAACACCTAACTTTTATATCGATGTCAGTTTGAATGATGTTGATACTGAAGATGCGGAAGTGGTTGGTGTGGACGAAGAATCGACACAGGCTGAAGAAAATGTGCTGGCTGAGGAGTCTTCACAGACTGAGGAAAATGTCGATAATTCTGACGATAGTTCAGAAACAGGTGCAGTGGAATAGTACAGTGAAGGCCGGCTTTTGCTCGGCAATACGCCGGCCAGGGCGTCGCTATCTCCTGCGGGATACGCGCCGCCGCTTTTTTTTGATACCTTCTCGGAGTAAAGAGAATGAACATTTATGAGGAATTGCAGGCTCGTGGTCTGATCGCACAGGTTACAGACGAAGCGGAAATCAAAGAATTGATTAATCGCGGCGGGGCTCGCTTTTACATTGGCTTTGATCCTACAGCCGATTCACTTCATGTCGGCCATTTTATGGCTCTCTGTCTCATGAAACGCCTTCAGATGGCCGGAAATAAACCGATTGTTCTTATCGGTGGCGGGACTGCACGCATTGGCGATCCCTCTGGCCGTACGGATATGAGATCTATGATGACTCCGGAAGTCATTCAGCATAATAGCGAATGTTTCAAGAAACAGATGGAACGATTTATTGAGTTCGGTGATAATGCTGCTGTTATGGTCAATAATGCAGACTGGTTGCTCGAACTCAAATATGTCGATCTGCTTCGCGAAGTTGGCGCTTGCTTCTCCGTCAACAACATGTTGCGCGCAGAATGCTATAAACAACGCATGGAACGTGGACTGAGTTTCCTTGAATTCAACTATATGATTATGCAGTCATACGATTTCTGGTATCTGCATAATAATTATGGTTGCAACATGCAGTTTGGCGGTGATGATCAGTGGAGCAATATGTTGGGTGGGACTGAGCTGATTCGTCGCAAAAATGGTCATGATGCCTATGCAATGACGATTACCCTTCTTCTTAACAGCGAAGGAAAGAAAATGGGTAAGACAGCAAAAGGTGCTGTTTGGCTCGATCCTGCCAAGACTTCTCCCTTCGAATTCTATCAGTATTGGCGTAATGTTGATGATGCTGATGTCATGAAATGTCTCCGCATGCTTACATTTATTTCTCTGGATGAAATTGCTGAAATGGAGCACTGGGATGACTGCAGAATCAATGAGAAAAAGGAAATTCTTGCCTATGAACTGACAAAACTGGTTCATGGCGCGGATGAGGCTGGAAAATCACGTGAAGCCGCGCGAGCTTTGTTTAGTGGCGATGGCGATGATAGCAATATGCCAACCACTGAAATTGCCGATGTTTCTGCTGATGGATTAAACATTATCGATATCATGCTCGCCTGTAAGCTTGTTCCCAGCCGCGGTGAGGCTCGTCGGCTCATTCAG
The DNA here is from genome assembly GCA_045599925.1 of Myxococcota bacterium. Lineage (GTDB taxonomy): Bacteria > Myxococcota_A > Bradymonadia > UBA4248 > UBA4248 > UBA4248. The sequence goes on along the minus strand of JAZRWV010000518.1, from coordinate 375 downwards.
CAGGGTGGGGTGATCGTAGATGGCAACAAGGTTGATGATATTGGATTGGTGATTGCCCACGATGCACTTGTGAGTGGTATTAAGATTCGTAAGGGAAAAAAAGTTTATCACCGTGCAGTAGCTGTTTGATGTTTGATGCAGGGCGGTTCTTTTCTTTGATGCTAATACGTCCTGCTCACGAGTTTTGAGAAGTTTTCCGCCTGTTTGCGGAAAACTTCTTGTTTGAACTTCAGCCTTCCAGGCTTCATTTTGTAAGATTATCCTTGATATGCCTGGAAATACTCTCAATTAGAAATGGCTGTTTGAACTCGAGCTGTTTAAAAAAAATAAAAAAATCGACACGTCTGGTGTCACAATTTTTTTTTGAGGTAATCA
>JAZRWV010000517.1:0-12013 GCA_045599925.1 Myxococcota bacterium | reverse complement strand
GATATTGAAATTCTTGAAGGCCTGGAGGCAGTGCGCCTTCGTCCCGGGATGTACATCGGTTCAACCGGCAAAAGTGGACTGCATCATCTATTATGGGAAATTCTCGACAATTCCATTGACGAGGCTATGAATGGCTATGCCCATCGCATTGGCGTCATTTTGCATGAAGATGGTTGTTCGATGACGGTTTCAGACGATGGGCGAGGGATTCCGGTGGATGAACATCCGGTCGCGAAAGAAAGTGTGCTTCAGGTCATTTTGACGAGACTTCATGCCGGTGGAAAATTTAATAACAACAATTATAAAACATCTGGTGGGCTTCATGGTGTGGGATCGAGTGTCGTTAATGCACTGAGTATTGATTTTCGTGCACATATCGAACGCGATGGCGGCATTTTTGAGCAAAGATATAGCCAGGGACAGCCACAGACAAAGGTTCGTCGCGTCGGAAACAGCAGAATGACTGGAACGACAATCTTTTTCCGACCGGATCCTGAAATTTTTGAAGATATCATGTTCGATACAGAACTGATTCGTGAACGCCTCGAAACCAAAGCTTATCTCCTTAACGGCCTTGTGATAACATATGATGATAAGGTCAATAATACGCATGAAGTATTTTGTTTTGCTGGTGGACTCAGTGACTTGATTTCACACCTGATTGAGTCTTCCGCAACGTCAAAAGTTCACGGCGATTTGTGCACATTAAGTCGCGATGATGAAAATGGTCGTTTTGATGTGGCTTTATGCTGGTGCGATCAAAATCGTGAAGTGACACAGAGTTTTGTCAATGCGATTCCGACACCTGATGGCGGAACGCATGAAAGCGCTTTGCGCGATGGCGTTCAGAGAGCTATTAAAACTTATATGGATGCGCATGAACTGATTCCTCGCGGGGTTGCTGTCATGGCAGAAGACGTGCGTGAAGGACTTTTTTCTGTCATCAGTCTTTTCATTTCGAATCCGCAGTTTCAGGGGCAGACAAAGGGCAGGCTGGGAAATGTCGATATCCGAACATGGATTTCGAATGCTGTGAAAAATGAAGTCGAAGCTTTTTTGACTTCTCATCCGAAAGCTGGTCAATCGATTGCTGCTAAAATTGTTCTTGCTGCACGTGCACGACAGGCCTCAAGACAAGCAGCTCTTAATGTAACGCAGTCTGTTCGTACCTCGAGAAAACTGAATTTGCCCGGAAAATTGGCAGAATGTTCTTCAAATAATCCAGCCGAGTGTGAACTTTTCCTCGTCGAAGGTGATTCGGCTGGTGGGTCGGCAAAACAGGGGCGTGACAGACGCATTCAGGCGATTTTGCCACTTCGTGGAAAGGTTCAGAATGCAGAGACTGCCGGTAGTGGAAAAGTTCAGCAGAATAAGGAATTATGCGATATTGCGAATGCACTCGGGTGCGCGCTTGGTAAAGATTGCAACCTCGATCATCTTCGATATCACAAAGTGATTATTCTTGCAGATGCAGATAGTGATGGGCACCATATCTCAACACTTTTGCTGACGTTTTTCTATCGTCAGATGAGACCGCTCATCGATGCTGGCTGCGTTTATATTGGGCAGCCGCCTCTTTTCCGGGTTGATATCGGGAAAAAGACGCATTGGGTTCTCGATGAAGCTGAACGTGATGCTTTGTTGCGAAAAAATCACAAAAAAATTGAAGATGTGCAAATCTCACGATTCAAAGGGTTGGGCGAAATGATGCCTCAGACTCTGTATGAAACAACTCTGAATCCAGCAACAAGACATCTGTTGCGCGTTGAAATTGCACCCGATGACGAAGAACTGACAGAAACTGTGGTTTCGGAACTTATGGGGAATGACCCTAAACCTCGCTTTAAGTTTGTTATGGCACATGCAGATGATGCCGAAGAACTCGATTTCTAAAAAAAAAGTAAAATTGGCACATAGATTGAATTTAGACACAGAGGGCCGTTTGGTTCAGTGAAAAAAGAAACAGAACTCACAAATGGGAGATGAAGATATGAAAACGTTGAATTCTGCATTATTGGCATCAGCTCTTTTGCTTGCACCGGCTGCAGCATCTGCTGAAGTTTCTGTTACTGATTTGCTCATGGATGATGCATCGCTTTCAATTTCACAGGATTTGAATCTGAATCTGAATCTGGATTTGGATTATGATTTAGATATTGCACGTGGTGCTGGTCCCGGCCCTGGTGGACATGGCCCTGGTCCTCGCCCTGGTGCCGGTCCTGGCCCTCGCCCTGGTCACGGTCCTGGCCCTGGTCCTGCTCCTCGTCGTACGGTTGTTCGTCACTATCGTACAAATGTTCGTCCGGTTGTCGTCGTTGAACAGCCTGCAACAGTTGTCGTTTCGGATACATCATCATCTTCTTCAAGCTCTTCTTCTGAACGCGTAGGTTCTCGTTTCGGTATGGGTATCCGTGGCGTCGGTCTCGTCCCGAGTGCTACGATTCTGGATAATGGCACTGAACTGAAAAGCAAAATCGCTGGCGGACTCGGGTTTTATCTCAAAGTGCGTCCAATTCGCTGGATTTCAATCGAACTGATTAACGACTATCTGTTCGGTCATTATGATAGCGTAAGTTCAGATTGTGATAATTATTTCCGTGTTCCTTTAGTTGTCGGTCTCCGTGGACATGTCTTCGATTACGGCAATCTGGATGTTTACGGTGTTGCAGCTTTTGCAGCAACTTTCGTAACGCTTGATGATGGTAATGACAGGCTTGATCAGGAAGAGAGATTTGTTCAGTTCGGTGGTCAGTTTGGTGCAGGTATCAGCCTCGTCGCTGGTGGCTTTGAAATCGGCCTTGATGCTCGATATACCATTGATACCGCTCCCGAAAAAGCTCCTATCGGTTATGGTTCTGTCGACCAGGATGAACTCATTCATGGATTCCTCTTCAGCTTGAACGTTGGTTTCGCCATTTAATCCATTTGTCCTCTTAATGAAGCGGCAGCATTGGCTGCCGCTTTTTTTTGCATCGCAATTTTTCATCAAAATGTTGAATTTGTTTGAGCTATTCCGACTCTTGCAAATTTTTCACTATGTTGGAAATGTTGACACATGATGCCTTTCAGTGTAGGCATTTATTCGCGTTTTTGCTCTTTTATGAGGGGTGGTTATGAAAATTTTTCAAAAAATGATGGTTGGTGTGCTGGCTCTGACAATGTTTTCTTCTGGCGCAATGGCTCAGGATAATGCTGCTGATGATACCAACAGAGAACATAACGGCGGCTCTTTTACGATTGTTCGTCCTGAGGGATGGATGCTCGTCGCTGGAAATCTGAGCGATAAAGAACTTAAAAAATTGCCAGAAAACGTTCGTGAACATTACAACATGCGCATTTCTGACATCATTTTTATGAATATCAGTTCTCCGGATGCCAATGATAAAGGGTTTAAAGACAGCCTGAACATCGTCACCATTGATGAATCCATCCCGTTAAAGGATGAACTCGTAAAAGAAATGTCAAGTGTCTTGAAACAGCAGTACGATTCGATGTTCGAAAGCTTTGAACTCGAATCCACTGAACTGACCAAACTGAATGATATCGATGTTCTGATGCTGAAAGGTAGTTATTCTGTTTCCGGATATTCCATTAAAATGGAACAGGTACTCGTGCCTTCTAAAAAGGAATCTTTAGTTCTGACATGTACTTATGATTCCAAAAAAGAAAGGGCAGAGGAAATCATCGGTGCTTGCAGAGAAGCCGTTAAATCTTTGAAATTCACCGACTAATGAAAAAATAGCTGAAATTTAAGCGTCCTTTTGGACGCTTTTTTTTTGCCAAATAACAGGTTCGAATGATGACAGAATCATGGCAAACTGCTTATGAACATAAATCTTAAAACGAGTTTCTTTTATATCTGATGCGTAAAATGCTATAATATTCATTAAAGTGTTGTTGATGCTGAACATGTTTCTGTGTGGTTAAAAAAATGTGAATTTTGTTTGTGTTTGGCAGCTGTAAAAAAATAATTGCCTTTTTCGGGAATGTGTTGAGATTCATTTTCCGTTTTTGGGAGCGTCGTGAAAAGACGACATCACTGAAATTGCATAGGGAAAGAAGAATTAGGAGTTCGTTCATGTCTGATAAGTTTAGTCAGTATCAGCAGCAGTTTTCTGATGTGAAAGCTGAGATTTCAAAAGTGATAGTGGGCCAGGATGCACTCGTTCATCGCCTTTTAATCGGTCTGATTACAGGGGGGCACGTACTCGTGGAAGGTGTGCCGGGGTTGGCCAAAACGCTTTTGATCAAAACCCTTTCGGAATGTCTTTCGGTGACATTTTCTCGAATTCAGTTTACGCCGGATATGCTTCCTGCCGATGTGACGGGAACGGAAATATTCAGCCCGAAAGATGCCTCATTTTCGGTCAAGAAAGGCCCCATTTTCGGGAATCTGATTCTGGCAGATGAAATCAACCGTGCGCCGGCAAAAGTTCAGGCGGCTTTGCTCGAAGCTATGCAGGAACGCCAGATAACGATTGGAAGTGAAAGCTTTAAGCTCGAAGAGCCATTTTTGGTTATGGCGACGCAGAATCCAATTGAACAGGAGGGCACTTATCCGTTGCCAGAAGCTCAGCTCGACCGATTCATGCTGAAGGTTCTGGTCGGTTATCTGAGCCGTGAAGAGGAAATTAAGGTCGTAGAACGCATGGCGGGCGGCGTTCCTGTTCCCAAAGTTCGTCCGGTGATGAATGCAGAAGCTGTATTGCAGGCGCGTGCAGCTGTTGAAGAAATTCACACGGATTCGAAAGTGAGTTCCTATGCGGTTGATCTGGTCAATGCAACGCGTTTCCCGATGAATAATGCGAAACTGAGTCCGGTCGTGCCTTTGATCGAGATGGGCGCATCTCCTCGTGCATCGATTAATCTCGTTCGTGCCGCAAAGGCTCATGCTCTGTTAAACGGCCGCGATTTCGTGACGCCGCATGATATCAAGACGATTGCTCCGGATGTTCTTCGTCATCGAATTGCGCTGACCTATGAGGCAGAAGCTCAGGGAAAAACGGCAGACAATGTCGTGGACAGCATTTTGGCAGCGGTTGATGTTCCGTGATTTTTTTTGTGGGCGGGGGAAATTCCCCCGCGCGGCTATGATTTCGCGCGAAAAATGGATGTGAGGGCGTATCTGCAAAGCAGATAGCCCGAACGGCTGTGCGTATTTGCGAAGCAAATAGCACGGCCACCCCCATATAAAAACGCGCTTCATCATACGCCGCTCCCCTTTTTGCGGGGACACCCCGCAACGCCCCGGCACCGCATCATTTCTTGCTAACGCAGGAATTCATGCGCATTTCGGAATGCTTAATTGCAGCAATCATCGGGAAAAAATCATGCTGACTCCGGAAATCATTAAAAAGGTTAAACAAATACAGATTCGCACAGGACGGCAGGTATCGGATGTCCTCGCCGGTGCCTATCTTTCAGTATTTAAAGGCGTTGGAATGGAGTTCGACGAAGTGCGGCCTTACGTTCCCGGTGACGATATCCGAAGCATCGACTGGAAAGTGACCGCTCGCATGGGAATGCCGTATATCAAACGTTTTGTCGAGGAACGCGAACTCACAGTGCTTCTCGTCGTCGATATCAGCCCCAGCCTTGATTTTGGCAGCGGTGAACGTTCAAAACGCGAAGCCGCGACCGAATTGAGCGCACTGCTCGCGTTTTCTGCTATCGAAAATAACGACAATATCGGATTGCTGCTGTTTCAGAATGGCGTGGATGAGTTTATTCCGCCAAGAAAGGGGCAGAAGCACGCACTTCGCATCGTGCGCGAAGTGCTGGCTCGTTCGGGCGGATCCAATGCACCCTATGAAGAAGCTGCAGGAGATACGAGCTTTTGGCGAAAAATTGGCGATTCACTTCGCAGAAAATTTAATCGCCTGAAAGAAAAATCGAAACATCAGGATAGACAGACGAATATTGCACAGGCTCTTGAGTTCTGTCATCAGGTCCTCAATCGAAGGGCTGTCATCTTTCTGATCTCTGACTTTTTGGACGATGGCTATCTGAATGTTGCGCGAACGGTTCATCGAAAACACGATTTGATCAGTGTGCTCGTCAACGATGCACGCGAATTCGAGCTCCAGGACGTCGGTCTGGTGACGCTTGAAGATGCCGAAACGGGTGAGTTGAGCGAGGTGGATGCGAGCAGCGCGGCATTCAGGAAACTCGCAAAAGATCAGGCTTTGGCGCGAGTCGATCGCATTCGGAATGCGTTTATGGCTTCGGGATGTGATTTGATCGAAATTGATGCAACCCAGTCTGTCATTGATCCGCTTCTGGCATTTTTTAAACAGCGGCAGAAGCGTTTTCGATAGCTGAAGACTGGGAATTCTTGAATGCAGCAGGGGGTTATTCCTGACTCCAGAGCCCTGGTTAGTCATGGCTTTTCGGGCTTTTATTTCATTTCCGGGCAATTTCCGGGTTCAACATTGTAGTTTTATGAAAGCATATCGGATTATTTCCATCGTGTTTTGCCTGATGATCGCAGGTTGTGAGGCAAATACGGCATTAGAGAACGCAGAAGACACGGCGGTTGAAATGCCGGCCAAAGAAGATGCTTCGCCGACGTTTCGCGAAACAACTGTCGGGCCTGTTCATGCGGTGGTTTTATTGAGCGATGAACATCCGCGTCTTGGTGAATCGATCGAATTGACACTGCGCGTCGATGCTGAAGCTGGTGTCAATGTGATGATGCCGGAATTTGGTGATCAGCTTGGCAAATATTCGATTGCCAATTACAAGGCTTCGGATTCGATTCGCGAAGATGGACGAAATGAGTATTCGCAGACATATACACTCGATTTGCCAATGTCCGGGAGACTTCGAACGCCGTCATTTCTGGTCGAATTCAAGGATGCTCGGCCGGATTCCGAAGACAAGGAAAAGATCCACGAGCTTTTAACAGATGAAATTTCATTTGATGCATTGTCTGTATTTGCCGATGGCGAACCTCCCAAAGAACTTTATCCGGCCAAAGGGGCACTCGAAGAACTCGTCATTCCTGAAAAATCCAGTAAACACAGATGGATTTGGGGGCTGATTGCTTTGCTTGTGGTTGCAGGTGCTGGGGCTGGTGTATGGGCAAGAACCCGCAAAAAGGTTGATAAAGCTTTGCCGGCCGATGTCATTGCTTTGACGGCACTCAACAAGATGAAAGAAGAAGTCATTCCGACGGATGGAAAGGCTGTGGATGCTTGGTATGTTAATTTGTCTTCGATTGTCCGCCATTATCTGGAAGGCAGGTTTGAGCTTCAGGCTCCGCGTTTGACGACGGAAGAGTTTTTTGAACTCGCAAAACGCAATACGGACTTGTGCGAAAAACATAAAGAATTGTTAAAACATCTGCTCGATACATCTGATCGCGTTAAATTCACGGATTTTGTACCGCGTTCAGAAGATTCCAAAAAAGTTCTCGACGAAGCATTCCAATTTGTCAGGGAAACTCGCATTACAGAAGACCTTGAGAGTGGCAAGGCTGAAGAAAACGTTAAGAATTCTTAGAAAAACTCGATGAATTGCCGTTAAGTCTGCGTTCATTAAGTTGTCACAAGAGTGACATTGCTTATTTACAGAACAGAGATCATGTTTGAATTTCGAGAAATATTCATACTTCTTCTGATAATCCTGGCCATTCCTCTTTATATGTGGATGCGACGGCCGCGTGGAAGCATTAAGTTTTCGAGTCTGAAAATATGGCCCGAAAAATCGAAGAGTTTCAAATCGAAAACTTCGTTTGTTCCAGCTCTTCTCATTGTTCTGGCCTTTGTATTTTTCTGTATCTCATTTGCTGGGCCTCGCATTCCGAATGGTGTGATTCATCAGCATCGCGAGGGGATTTCGATGATGATGGTCATCGATAAATCCGGATCAATGGCCGCTTTGGATATGGCAAAGGACGGCCAGGATCAGGATCGTCTTGAAGCGGTTAAAGATGTCCTGCACGATTTTATTCGTGGTGATGGTAAGAAATTGAAAGGCCGTCCGGATGATTCGATTGGTTTGGTTAGTTTCGCAACTTATCCGGATTCCGATTGTCCTCTGACACTCGATCATATCACGCTGATGTCATTGATCGACAATGTGCAGATGAATCAGGAAGAATCGAGTACTTCCATGGGTGATGCAATTGGACTGGCGGCTGAAAGACTTCGTGATGCACCAGGAAAATCTAAAGTCATGGTGTTGTTGACGGATGGTGTGAACAATACAGGCTATGAAGATCCGATGGATACAGCCAGAATGGCTGCAGATTTTGGAATTAAGATATATACGATTGGCGTAGGAACGAATGGATTTGCACCGGTTAAAACCAAGGATTTCTGGGGACGTAATACGATTCGTCAGATCCCTGTTGAACTGGATGAAAAGGGATTAACCGAAATCGCTGAAATGACTGGTGGCAAGTATTTCAGAGCCAAGGATCGCGAAGGTCTTGAAGAGATTTATGCGACAATTGACAAACTCGAAAAGACAAAGATTAGTGAAGATCGAAAACTCAAATACGATGAAAAATACTGGTTGTTTGTCGAAATCGGAATGTTGCTGGCGGCTCTCGGATTTCTTCTTAGCGTTTCCTATTATCGTCGTTCACCGATGTAAAATTCGGTGGAACTGATATCGCCTGATTTTTTCGCTTCGAGGTGAGCGATGGATTTAATACAGTTTGGACATAGTGAAAATGTCATCTGGTTTGGGCTGGTTTTTCTCGTTGTCGTGGTGTATGCGGCACTGCTTTTTAGGCAGGGAAAGAACTTAAACCGGTTTGTCAGCAGTGTGATGCAGGAACGTCTGGTAAGGAGTTCATCTCAGAGTTCAAAAGTACTTCGCGTTGGCTGCATCGCGTTGAGTGGTTGCGCATTCGTAATCGCTTTAATGCAGCCTCAGATTGTTCAACAGGAACGTATCAGCGTGGCTAAAGAAGCAGCGAATGTGTTTGTTGCTCTCGATGTTTCCAAGAGTATGCTTGCGGCAGATGTGGCACCTAACCGCCTTGAACGTGCAAAATCGGAAGTTCGCGATATGCTTCCTGTTTTGCTTCCGCATCGACTTGGACTGCTCGCATTCGCTGGAAGAACAACTGTTTTGTCGCCATTGACGACAGATCATGGCTTTTTCAGACTCGTCCTTGATAGCGCATCGCCAGAGAGTGTGACGCTTGGCGGTACCAATTTGGGGGAAGTCATTCGCATGGCAACAAAGCTTCTGAGTGAGCAGGAAGGCCCGAAAGTGCTCGTACTGATTACGGATGGTGAGGATCATGACTCATATCCGAAAGAAGCTGCAGATGATGCCCAAAAAGCAGGCATTACAATTGTAACGATTGGTTTTGGTTCGGAATCTGGTTCTACCATTGAATATGTCGATCGTAAAACCGGTGTCAAAACACGGGTGAGAGATGCCGCCGGGCACGATGTCGTTTCCAAATTGGATGGCAATCTGCTTCGCGAAATTGCAAGTAAAACAGAAGGAATTTATGTTCCGGCTGGCGTTGGCGTGCTTGACCTCGAAGATATTATGAACAAACTGATTCTTCCACTCGTCGAAGATTCGGAACCTGTTCACATCCAGGAACAAAGAATTGATTTGTTCCAGTGGTTTATTGCGATTGGGTTGTTCTTCTTTGTGGGGGCAATGCTTTTGGAAGGCCGAGGAAGACGGCGCCTGAAAAAGGAGAAAACAGCATGAAACATGGATTATGGACATGCTGTCTCGTGACAGCACTGATTGCTTCACCAATGTTTTTGGATTGTTTGAGTGACTGTGCATTTGCACAGGATGAACAAATGCAAAACGAGAATAATGAGGCCTCTGCACCTGCTGATGATTCTGCTCAGAATGTTGAAAATGTTGAAAATGCAGCATCCGCAAAGAGCATTTATGACGAAGAGAACCTCAAACCTCGCGATATCTATAATCGTGCATTGGATCAATTGAACAGCCAGCAATACGAAACAGCTATTGAAGGCTTTTTGCGCGCCCGGGATACGGCAGAAACCATTGATCATGAACTTCGTTATGTTGCATCCTATAATCTGGCATATACCTATGCCAGCAAAGCTGCCGCAGCTGGTGATATCAATACCCTCGAGGCTGAACAACTTCAGGGGGTAATTGATGATTTAACCAATAGTGTTGCATGGTTTAGAGATGCGGTGCGCCAGCGTCCGAGTCTTCAGGAATCAGCCGGTAATTTGGAAATTACCTTGAAACGCCTGCTTGCGGCTCGTGATGTGATGGCTCAGAAATACAACACTCTTGAGAAACAGCTCGAAGAAGTACTCGCAACAGAACGTCAGATCCGTGAAAATTCGCGCGTATTGTCGGAACGCATTTTTGAGGCAAATGCTGAACGCGATCCAATTGCATTTCTCGATGAGTTTAATGCTCTTGCATCCATTCAGCGAGAGGCTCTTACACAGACCAATCTCGTCGCCGAAAATCTCGATAGTGAACTCGCTGTTATTGAGAATAAGGCTGAAGACCAGCGTAGTCAGGAAGAATCTTTTCGCGGATTTCAGCTCAAATCGGCTTCACCATTGCTGGAAACCGCGAGACAGGCAATGGCTTCGGCGCGCCGTCAGATGCGTGAAGCTGCTTTAAGTGATGCACTTCGTCTGACAAATAAAGCATTTAATTATGTCAAGCAGGCGCGGGAACAACTCGAAAATCCACTCGCAATTCTGGGGCATATCACTGAAGACGAAAATGGTTTTCTTCGCTTTGCAACAGCCAAATACATGTTTTCAGATCCCCAGATGCTTGAGCAGTATAAAGCAGCCATGAATCGGGATGATCTTGCAGAACCCTCATGGCTTAACAACGATTTGTTGACTGATAACCAGATCGATACATTGATTCGCACGAATCGTGTCGTTGAATTTCTGAAGACTGTAACTGAAGCAGCCAAACAACAGCCTCAGGATGCTCAGCAAAATCCTGAACAGGCTGAAGCTGCAAAGCAGCAGATGGAGCAGATTGAAGAGGCCCTTCCATTCATTCAGAATGCGGCGTCTTTCATGCAGGTTGTTACACAAAAACTCGAAGTGAGTGATTACAAAGGCTCTGTTGAAGAAGCGTCCAAAGCCGTTGAACAACTCGCCATGGCTATGGAACGATTCGCTGATCTGAAGCATCTCATTGAAATTGCTTATTCATCACAGATGGCGACTGAACCCATTGTTCGAGGTGACGTCGGTGGCGAAAATGCTCAGCTTCTTTCGAGAGAACAACAGAGAAACCTGCTTGTACCGGCTTTGAATGTCAATCGTGAACGACTGGAAAGACTGGCGACTTTGTTAGCCAAAGAGGCGTCCAAAGCCACTCAGATGCAAGGGCAAAATGGCCAGAAACCTAGTCAGGAACAGGTTCAGCAAATGCAGGAAGTCTTTGAAATGGCTGAGAATCTTCGCCAGAATGCGGCAGATGCAATGAGTCGAATGATTCAGACGGCATCCATTCCTGCTGAAGATGGTGTTGATGAATCCATCATTCCTACCGATATTTCTGAGGCTGTTTGGACAGACCTCTCTGGCGATGAAGAAATTGCCAAAAAATCACTCGAACAGCTTCGCATGATTTTCTTTACAATCATTGAGCATATTCAGGAACTCTTAAAACAGCAGGTCGCCACGATGGATCGGACGACGGATGCCGCTTCTGGAAAACCTGAAGAAATTGAGATGACGCTGCCTCCGATTCTGGATCGCCAGCATCAGCATGAACTCATTTCGAATCAACTCGCCGAGGAACTCGTCAAACAGGCGGAACAACTTCAGAATCAGGCTGGACAACAGCAACAGGGCGGCCCCGATCCCGCCGAAATGGCCCAACGTTATCGCGAAGCTGCCAGCGAACTTCAGGCTGCATCGACTGTCATGCGGCAGATTCAAACCGATTTGTCGAGTACAGATCATCTCTTTACTGAGGCCATTGAAGAACAAAAAACAGCTGCTGAACATATTCAGAAAGCACTTGAAATCCTTCAACCACCTCAGCAACAGCAACAGCAACA
>JAZRWV010000516.1:0-3049 GCA_045599925.1 Myxococcota bacterium | reverse complement strand
CATGGCGTATTGGCCGATGGCCGATAGCCATGCGCCCAAAAAAGATATTATAATCACCTGCTTATTACATGTATTCTGGATTATGATGAATTATAAAATAATTGCAAACGCTGCGAATATGCATTATACTAAAAGGAGGTATTGGGAGTGTTTATTGATACCATAACTAAAAATAGGAGAAACATCATGGAACAGGCAAAAGTTTCAGCGAGCAGTGTCAATGTCAGATCGGGTCCGAGCACAAAGAAGAAGTTGTTAGGCAGAATGAATCGCGGGGAGACATTTTCGTATTCCAGCGATCAGAACGGCTGGCTTCAGACTGTGTATAAGAGTCAGACTGCGTATGTTTGCAAGCAATACACGACGACAGTGGGAGCTGCACAGACTATTGGAACTCCGGCTCCAGCGCAGGAAACACCCGCAGAAACAAGTCAGACAGCTGATTCGGATACGGGGGCAAAGGTCAGAATTAATGCGAATAAAGTCAATATTCGCAAGGGGCCTTCCAAAAAGAACGGTTGCTATGGGCAGGTTAACAAAGGCTCAGAGTTCACTTTGCTCGGCAGCGAAGGCGGCGAGTGGTATAAAATTGAATACAAGGGCAACGTTGCTTATGTGATGCAGCAGTTTGCTGACAAAGTCAGTGCAGTTCAGGAACCAACGCCTGCACCGACGACAGTACCTGAGCCGTCGGCAGCCACACCCGATACTCCGACGGCTTCGCCTGAAACAACCTGGACTGGAGAAAAACTTCTCACATCGAAGCAGGAAAAAGCCGCTATTTCCTATAGTGAAAGCGAAAATCTTGCATCAATTTGGAAGGATATTCAGAGTCTTGTGGGTGTAGCTCAGACAGGAACCATCGATGAAGCCTCAGTTCAGGCGATAGCTTCCTGGCAAAAAAAGAATGGTCTGACACCGGACGGCAAGTTTGGAAATAAGAGCTTTAATAAATCCGGCTTATCCAAACCTGCGGAATCTGTTGATACGAATAGTGCAGAAGCACAAGAACAGGCTCTAACTGGGAAGCTGAAGTATGTGAACAATACATATGTCAGAAAATACAGCGGTGGTTCCGGGCGTCATGTCAAGCAGCTTGTCGATTTGAATACCGGAAAGAGATTTAATATCAGCTGGGCAAGGCCGTCAGGCACTTATCATTCCGACGTCACACCGAATGACAAAGCTTCAACTGATGTCGTTAAAAATATCGTAAATCCGAGCAAAGACCCAAGTGATAATGCCTATTGGGGCAAGGGCAGAGCATGGGATTGGACGGGACATCCCGGTGCCATGCAGCTGTCTAATGGCGTTTGGATTGCATGTGGTTTCCACCTTCGTCCTCATGGTGCGCCACAAGGCGGTAATCCTGATTATCCATGGAATCAGTCTTCACCCGCAAGCAGACCTGCTAACTACAGCAGTAGAACGCCGGAAGGGAAAGATGCCTGGAAACCTGGCGGTCACTTCTGTCTGTATTACAATGAATCCAATGACGGCGGAACTAAAGGGTGCAGAGAGGCTGTTCTAAAAGCCAAGAATATGAAGGTTCCGGAGTGATTTCTGTGAGTCTTAATTCATAATATGTCAAAAGCCGCTTCACGATTGGCGGCTTTTTTTGTATAATATAAGTGTTGGATTGTTATTAAATTAATGTATATAGTAGTGATGCCGTTTGAGATGATTGAATATAAATAGTTAATCTATGCTAGATCTGGCAAGGCTATCAGACCATTTGTCGATAGCACCATGTATTGCGGTTTATTTGGCTATAAAGCTGATTAAAGCGAATTGAAATGCTCCTCAGCTTTATCCTGACGAAGGGGATTGTCAGGATTGGCGCAGCGCTCAAATTTTTGAGCAATAATATGTGCAGCAGTTCTGGCTTGCGCAGCGGAATTACTGGTGACGCCGTTCTCCACACTTTTACGGGCTGAACTCTCGGAACTCTGCAGCTCATGTTTGGCAAAGTCGAGCTGTTTTTGAAGATTTACCCATTGTCTGCTTTCGTATGTTCCGCCACAGTAAGTATAAAGTTCTTCACGGCGAGAGCCATCCCACTGAATGATGCCTTTTGCAAGCGTATGTGCAGCACCCTTTTTCTGCTCTGCATCAGGCTGATATTTACTTTCGACGTAGATGTTTCCGAGGAAACCACAAGCAATCGCTTTTTTAGCGGCATGTGAACCGAAAACCTGATCCTTGAAAAAGTTGTAAATCGGCTGAATATTCCAGGTCGCAATCGTTGGATATCCTGGGCGATTGTCGGGATCCGGTTCTGAATATTTCGAAACGTAATCACCGCAAATCCATGCTTCCTTTCCTTGGTAATTAATTTTGTACCAGCCATTTTGTTCGCCAAGTACTTCGACAACTGTGCCGTTTGTCAGATTGCCAAGAATCTGCGAACCGGATGCAGGCGTTCCTCCATTACCGGGAATATCGCGGACTCTCAGACTGTCTGCTGTCACATATCCCTTCCACGTTTCATATCCAGGTTCTGGCGTTTTATAATCGGTGTACGTCTTAGAGATCCAACCGTAACCCGTTCCATATGCAATCTTCAGCCAGCCATTATTTTCCTCATACACCTGGACTTCTTTTCCCTTAGTCAGGCCTCCGATGCGCGCATAATTGGTACCTGCGCCTTCGCGAACATTTAACGCATTGGCTGTAACCTTTGCTGTTCCAATGGGATCCGCCTGGGCAGAAATTTCAGGTTCTGACTTTTTACTTCCAGAATCTCTTCGCGATATACGTCTGGAATCAATACTAGATGGGGCTTTTATGTTCTGCAGTTTGGAATTTCGAACTGCACTGGCAAGTTTTTTATTAAGAGAAAGTTTCGTATCCATGTCGACTCCTTATAGAAAATACACCTTTTTTATTATGCATTATTGTCGTTCAATTGTCACATGATTTATCGATTTTGGGGCTGAGGAGGGAAACTATTCAGCCGGGGGCTCTTGGATAGAGGTGGATACACCACGCCGTTGACAGCATCCGTAAAAATAAGCTGCCTATCTGTGATGATGTGGGATGAGTTGGA
>JAZRWV010000515.1:0-2964 GCA_045599925.1 Myxococcota bacterium | reverse complement strand
AGCAGATCAAACATGTTCTCCTCCTGTCGCCGTATAACGTGGATGTTTTCAAGACGCTCAAGCATTTGTTCCTTCGTAAACATCTTTCCGTTGTGGAAAATGGATACGGAAAATTCATTCGGAAACGGATGCAGAACAATGGAAATCCGACTGCTGAAATCTGTTGCTGAGAACGCATTGTCGATAATGGTTTGAACGAGATTATCGATGATTGTCGCAAATGCAACGGCTATCACGGGACGTACCGAATCGGATGGCAGATCGGATTCTTTGGGATAACCGCTGGTGTCGACATTGATGAAGATGTTTTTCTTCAAATATCGGCATCTGTTCTGCGCATTTTGTGCAATAAGCTGCAGTGCATTTGGGGCATAGTTGACAAATCCGCGCACGGTCCTGTTCAGCGTTTGAATTTTTTCCCAGGCAATCGGCTCTTCCTGGGCATGTATCTGAAGCGCTTCGTGGATGAGACTGAGCGATTCGAGCATTTCCTGGAAGAAGCTCATGGGAATCGGAACACAGGATTTGACGAACTCGAGCTCGGCTTCTTTGGGTTGAACCCATTCCGGACAGATGTTGTTGGCGACGTTGATCATCTGATACAGAAGATCTTCGAGCTGTTTTCTGTCGATTGAGTCATCGTAGGCGAAGTGGTGAAGCTCATAAATAAATGCAATGACAGGCGGAAAATCCGTTGTCATGCCAAGAATAGAAATGCGGGATTCGATACGCGAAATTTCAGCACTCAGGCTGCGTGAATCGTTGGCATCGTTGGATGAGAGAAGCTGATTGAGTGCCGCAATGGTTTTGGAGAAGAAGAGCTTAACCTGATTGGAACTCGGAAGAACACTGAGTTTTGGACAGCTTTCTTCAATGGCACGAATAATTCTGGCGCACTGGCGATTCATCGTACGATTTTCTGTATTGATGAAATCCTGAGCCGGAATGTCATTGAGATGAGTAATCAGCATATTTCTGGCATCTTTGAGTTCGCAGATGGTTGAAATCTGAAGAAGCTGCCGGATGAGTGTGCAGTAATACTCGGTGGATGTCGGTGTGGATGTGTTGACCCAGACGAGCTGGAGTTCCGAAAGAATGGTGTTCAGTCTTTTGACGATAAACCAGGTTACACTGTCTCTGGGTTGGCCAGGTGTCTGATACAGAGAGAGCAGCGCGCCGTAAAATAGCTGACAGGATGAAACTGCGGGTGCATTGGGGGTGTGTTCCAGAAAATGGAGCAATTTTGTGCAGACTGTCTGGAGGAAAGCAGCCGTAAAATAAATGGCATTGACGACGGATTCTGCGATTGCGACCTCATTGTTATGCGGAATGCGTTCGAGCAATGTGAGTAGGATTTCCGCAGTTCTAATGATTGCATGGCAATGAATTTGTCGTGCATCAATGAGGAGTTCCTGAATTCTGGCAGAAGAAATCAGTGCCGGAGTTTCCATTTGCTGGAGCAAAATGTCGGAAAGGGCGAGTGCATTTTTAACGACAGCATACGGAGTCTGTGGTTTTGCATCCAGCTTTTTGGAGAAGAGCACCTTTAAGCGTTCGTGATTGAGCTGTTCGACATCACTTTCTTCGATATCTTCGGTTGGGAATGCACGAAGTTCATCGGCGAGCATGATAAATGCTTCAGCACTGGATTCCGTATAGGTATCCCAGCAGGAATCGAGTCTGTCGAATGTTTCGGATATCCATTCGATGTTATTTTCTTTCGCAAGTTCTGAGATTTTCTGAATATTTTCTCTGAGATCAGCGCGCTTGACTTTTTCGAGATCGAGTACAGGTAGTGCTGATTTAAGGAATTTTTCCCATCGATTGCAGAACGGATCCTGCTGATGTTTTTCTGAAGGCGTTTTGAATTTTTCAATCAGAGCTCTGAGATGTTTAATCTTTTTATCAGAAATCGTTTTTGAAAAATGCGATTCGAGGAGCTGGCAAACTTCGCGATAAGCATCGTAAAATTCAGGGCCTGGTGTGTTTGGGAGGTCGTTATGATGAAGGATTTGACATTGTCGGATGAATACATTTTCGAAATCGGTCAGATGATATTCACGGGCAATTTGTCCAGCGTTGTTAAGGCTTTTTTCTGCGTCTTTGAAGCCGCTTGCATAACCATAGAAAACAGCAGATTCGATATAATGGAGGGATTCCGTAACGAGAGCTTCAAGTGTGCGCGAAAGTTTGTTGACGGTACGGGTCGTGAGTTCGTGCGGATTGACGTTATCGGTAATGGCGAGTGGGGCTTCAGCCGAAGGCTGTCCCGGTGTCATATTAAGTGTAGAGTAAAGTTTTTCGAGACTATCAGTGAATCTGCCAGTATCAAATCCAACAGCCTGTTTTGAAATATAAGTCAGCAAATAGACGAGACAGTTGAGGAATTCGTTGCTCTTCTCATTGAAGTGTCTCATTTTAAGAGGATCGAACTTGCGTTCGGGTTGTTCTCCGATTTCTGCGTCAGAAAACGTCACGGGGAGGAGATTTCCGATATATGCAATAAGAGGCAGTTGTTCAGAGAGGCCTGCAAAGGCGAGGATATTGGAAAGTCTGTTTAGCTGTTTTAAGAGATCGACGGCTTCATCACAATGTTTTTGAACGATGAGAAGCTCGAGATCATCGAACAGTCTCATGGCAATAAGCGTAACGAATTGCCAAAGTTGCGGATCTTTAAGGGGATCGTCATCTGCATGTTCACCGGTTGTCGTTTTTTGCCGGATTTCAGCTTCTTGCTGAAGTGTTGCGATATTGAGTGTTCTGGCAGTAACAGAACGCCCCTTTTCTATGGAGCTGTCGGACGCTTCACTGCTATTAGTTTCATCGAGATTTTCGATTTCATTGATAATCGGTAGATCATTATCTGGTGCAGTTTCTTGCGAATCGGCGATCGAATCTTCCTGAATATCCAGTTCGATTTCTGGCACTTCTTCGATAACGTTTTCTTCAAAAACATCAAAAAGA
>JAZRWV010000514.1:0-3691 GCA_045599925.1 Myxococcota bacterium | reverse complement strand
TCATCAAAAGTATCCATTTTGTCAGTTTTTACGGCTGAAGGTCGAAACTCATTTTCGAGAGATAGTCTGGCCGGAGGAACATCAGCCACGACAACCAATGGATCATCAGATTCTGAGTTATTTTCAGCAATTTCAGACGATTGATTAGACACCAGTGCCCAGACGCAAATCACGACCAGCGCCACCATCATCGTACAAAATACGTAAAATCCCCGTTTGTTTTTCATCCAAAATCCTTTCTCCGCCACCTGTCAACAAAATGGCACTTACACCTACCCCGATTTCGATTTTTTATCAAGTATAGAGCCTTTTAGAAATAAAACATGCCGACGAAAAATAAAGTGACATTTCGGATACAGTTCCCATCAGACAGGTGCGGTGTATTGCCCGCAGGCAATAGCCGCACCCGCCGCGCGTATGGCACATAGCGCGGCCACATAAAAATCATTCATATGCTTCAGTTTTTTTATATCGGCATTGATCATCCCTTCAATAATGAATATTAAACAAACTTAACATAGCAGTTGATCTATTCAAGTGCGTTTATGGAGACATTATGAACAACAAAAAAATAATTATTATTCTTGCGGCAGCAATGACGCTTTCTGCCTGCTCATCCGACACCATTTCATCGGGAATCAATGCGGAAAAATCCTTCCCGGGAGACGCATGCAACACTGCCACCCCCTGCCTCAGCGAGCTCGTCTGTGCCTATGGCATTTGCATGAAAGCGGACGACCCCTGCGTAGAAACGCAATGTGACGAAGGCATTTTATGCCGTGACGGCGAGTGCCAGAAATCAAATCTATGCGGCGAAGAAGAGTGCGGTGAAAATCAGGTTTGCCAAAACAATATCTGCAAGGATTTATGCGGCAACTCGGTTTGCAAAGAAGACGAACTCTGTGCCAAAGGGGAATGCCAAAAAGCCTGTGGCGGCGTTCTCTGTGAAGCAGGCGAAACATGCATAGAAAACAACTGTGTAAAGGAAGGTAAATGCGCCGGCATCATGTGTGGCGACGACGAGATCTGTTATAAAGACGCCTGTCGTCCGGCGGGTGATTGCGGCGGTGCAGAATGCCTCGAAACCGAAATCTGCCAGAACAATCGATGCCACGAAACCGGTGACTGCGGCGGATCCAAATGTGAATCGGGTGAAACATGCCACGAAAATAGCTGCGTCAATGTCGGTGACTGCGGCGGCATCGAATGCCCCAGCGGCACAAGCTGTGACTACTATAATGCCGTATGCCGTCAGCCAGGTGACTGCAGCGGACTGGACTGCGGCGAATTCGCATACTGCGCATACAACACGTTTTGCGTACCTAAACAACAATGCGGCGACATTTACTGCGATGGAGGTTATATCTGTCAGGATGGAACCTGTGTTCCCAGTTCAATCTGTCCAGACGGCAAAGACCGTTGCAATACAGAATGCTGCACAGATGATCAGTTCTGCGGCACGAGCAACCGCTGCTGTGACAAAGCCAGTTCCTGCGGCCAGGACTGCTGCTCCGAAGGCCAGGTCTGCGAAAATGAGCTCTGTCACAAAGCCTGCGATGCAGGCGTCACGAGATGCGCCAAGGAAGACGGAACAGAATTCTGCTGTTCTGCCGGCGAAATCTGCGTTTCTCACATGTGCTACAAGCCCACAGTGACCTGTGTCGACGATTATCAGTGCGAAAACGGAGAATACTGCGAATCGACCGAACACATTTGCCTGCCGACGCCGACTGGTCCTGTCTGCCAGCAGAAACCAACCGGCGGCGAAGTTCAGCCGACACTCGAATGGTATTGGGGCGAAACAGCGCCTTCGGTTTATCCCGAATATGTTCAGGTCATGTCATCCCCAATGGTCGCCGATATCAACGACGACGGTGAAACGGAAATCGTCTTTAATACGTTCAGCGGCGGTTCCTATCAGGGAAACGGTGTTCTCCGAATCCTCAATGGAAAGAACGGAACGCTCGTTGCCAGCTCCAATAAATCTCCATTTACGGACGGCGGCAGTCAAACAGCCATCGGCGACGTCATCAAAGACAAACCGGGCCTCGAAATCGCCACATGCACCATCTGGAACGGCTATTACAAGATTGCTCTTTATGACAACAAGGCAAACCTTATCTGGCAGAGCCAAACCGGAAATTATAATGAATGCGGACAGTCCGGTCCGTCCATCATCGACTTCAATGGCGACGGTCAGCCCGAAATATACAGCCGATACATCATTTATAACGGCAAAACGGGTAAAACACTTGCAAGAATTCCCGGCTATGAATCCACAGCAGCCCATGGTCCTGCCGATTACACGACGGCTGCAGACCTCGACGGCGACGGTCTTCCGGAACTCGTCGGCGGAAATATCGCATACAAAGTCAATATCGATGTCGCCAACGATACCGCCACGCTGACAAAACTTTATGATCGCAGCGGTGACGGTCATATCGACGGCTATCCTGCAGTCGCCGACCTGAATCTCGACGGCAAGCCCGAAATCGTCGTCGTCCGATCCAACAACAATACCATCATGGCTTTTAACGCAGACGGCACCAATCACTGGACAAACCCGACATCATATTCAGCCGGTGCCGGCGGTCCTCCCACCATCGCAAACCTCGACAGCACACCAAATCCTGAAGTAACTTTCGCAGGAAAATATGCTTATGTCACATTCAATGCGGATGGTTCGCCCAAATGGTCGCGCTACACGCACGACTATTCTTCGGCAAAAACCGGTTCATCTGTTTTCGATTTCGATGGCGACGGCAAGGCTGAAGTCGTCTATGCCGATGAATACTTCCTTCGCGTTTATGACGGCGAATCCGGCAACACGCGCTTCTGCAAATGCAATACATCCGGTACACACTGGGAATATCCGGTCATCGCCGACGTCAACAACGACAATCATGCGGAAATTATTGTTTCATCCAACAACAGCATGACCGGTTCCTGCCCGACTTCCCTCCCGGCAGACCAGGGGTGGGATGAATGCGTCGATAAAATCATGAAATCCCCCAATACCGCCGATCGTGCCGGAACACACGGCGTGCGCGTCTTCTCAAGCCCCAACAAGGACTGGGTTCCCACGCGCAAAATCTATAACCAGCACGCATACAGCGTCACCAATGTTTCGGATGACGGAACCATTCCAATCAAAGTCCGCAACAACTGGACGACGCCAAATCTCAACAATTTCCGTCTCAACGTCCAGCCTGGTGCCACTTACCTCCCTGACCTCGAAATTCAATCCATTTCCTCGCCGAGAGAATGTGGGGAATCGATCCCCGTCTACTTCAATGTCGTCAATGTCGGCTGGGCAGCCGCAAAACCGGGCATTACAGTTCACATTCTGGCTTCAGTCAGAAAAGAAGGCCCCTACAAGGAAGTCGGATCTGTCCAGACAACCAAAACACTGCGTGCCACTGAAATCGAATCCCTGAAATTCGATTTCCAAATGAGTTCAATCGATTCCGACTACGCGTATCTTCGTCTGCAGTTTGACAACAATCTGAACGAATGCCGAACAGACAACAACGCATCTGATTACCAAATCGACTGCACAAGTGTTTACTAAGCTTTTTTTCAAGGCCGCCGCTATTGGCCGACCGGCCAATACGCTGCGGCTGCACGGCTATTGGCCTTTGGCCAATACGCCAAGCTGGGCGTCCTATCGGCAGGGGGGCGTTGTGCACAA
>JAZRWV010000513.1:0-12721 GCA_045599925.1 Myxococcota bacterium | reverse complement strand
TTCATTGGCAACCATCAAACGAATTATTGTGAATAAAATTCATCTATATTCACGATTTATGCAATATATTTTACATTTAAAACATTTTATGAATTGAAATAGCTTTTGTCCCTTCCTTAGCCATTATGGCGAGGAGGAATTTAAGGTAACATTTCATTTGCTCACTGGGCTCTCATCAGATTCTGCTTTAAAATAGAGTTTTATTCAGATCTTCCTTAAGGGTTGGTTAATCGTTTTAATGATGGAGGCGAAACAGCCTGGTGTGTCCGCCGCCCAAAAAAGCGCGAGTGTATTGAGGTGCAACCGAAATAGGGAGCGCCAAAAGCGGCGTATGGCCCGAAGGGCCATAGCCGTGCCCCATAAAAAAGCCTCAAGAAGACGACGAAGATGACTAAAATCATGTGCAAAGGCTTCTGGATGTGGTAGAAACATGATGGATTAGTCTCTACATTGAGAACATCGATCATAGGAGAAGTCTTTTGAAAGTCGGAATTATTGGTTACGAAGGGACAGGTAAAACAACGATTTTTGGAGCGTTATCTGGTGTTGATCCGGCAGAACTGCTTCAGCAGAAACAGCAAATCCGTGAAGTGCGTGTACCTGACAAGCGCATTGATGCATTAAGTGAACTCTATCATCCGAAAAAGACTATCTATGCGACGATTCAGTTTGTGGATGTGATGAGCGGAGCGGCGATAGGCAAAGGTCTTGACGGGAATGTTCTGGCGAAGATTCGCGAAGTTGATTTGCTTGCGATTGTAGTACGTGGATTTTCGAATGGTTATTCCGATGCAGATCCGAAGCGCGAAGCGCAGGCGATGTTAAGTGAGCTTCTTCTGAGCGACATGGAAATAGTGGAACGCAAAGTGTCGAGAATGCAGAAGGAAAAAGCGAGTGAGCAGGAAAAAGCGTTATTTTTGAAACTTCAGGCGGCGCTGGAGAATGAGACGTGGCTGAAGGATCTGGAGCTTGATAAGAGCGAGCTCGATCTGCTTCGCGGATATCAGCTGATGACGCTGAAACCGGCGATTATTCTTGTGAATGTTGATGAATCGGAAGCGGATGAAGCGCATTCGGAAGAAGTGAGTTCGCGACTTGGGCTGAAAGAGCCGATTTTTGTTCTAAGTGCGCGAGTTGAAAGTGATATAGCGCAGCTTCCTGAAGAAGATCAGGCTGATTTTCTGGCTGATTTGGGGATCAAGGCAACGGCGCGCGATCGATTTATCCGAGCGTCCTATGCGATGCTTGATTTGATTTCATTCTTTACGGTTGGCGAGGATGAAGTGCGCGCGTGGACAGTCAAGAATGGGTCGAATGCGCAGGAAAGTGCGGGGAAAATCCATACGGATTTGGCGAAACACTTTATTCGAGCGGAAAAGATGACGAGTGCGGATCTTCTGGAGCTTGGGAGTGAATCAGCGGTGAAGGAAGCGGGCAAATTTAAGCTTGAAGGGAAAGGATATATTACGCAGGATGGGGATATTCTCCACATTCGAGCGAATGCATAAGAGACAACCGCCATTAGCAGTGGTGCATTTTTACCAGTCAATTAGGAGGCTAGACGATGTCTGAATGTGATTATGACGAACTTTCAGTGTGGCAGGATGTTCTTGATGAAGTCATGAATGGGCATGTAGATGGTCTTGAATGTCCATTTTGTGGCAAGAAAGCGATCGAAGTAGACACTGAAGGTTTTTCGATAAGTGTAAAATGCACGGAATGCGGCCACTGGATTGAAGGTCAGAATTCCTACTGATAAGAATGGTGAATACCGATGGCAAAACAAAACATCATAGGCAGTGGCTTTGCGTTTCCGATGCAAATCGATGCGCTTGGCGAAACGGAAATGAGCTCAGATGATGAGAACATTCGCCAGAGCATGATGCTGATATTGGGAACGGCGCCAGGTGAACGCATTATGCGTCCGAATTTTGGCTGTGCGATACACGACATATTGTTTGAGCCGAACACGGCGATAACGGCAGCCAAAATCGAGTATGAGATAAAGAAATCGCTGCTTGAATTCGAGCCTCGCGTTGCGGATATTGAAGTATCAGCGCACCCGGATGACACCGAACTGAGCAGAATGAATGTGACCATATCGTATACGATTCGTAAGACGAATACGAAATCGAACCTCGTATATCCATTTTATCTTCGTAAAGAGGGAGAAGTATGATTCCATTACCGAAACTGGACGATCGCAAATGGGAAGATCTCGTCCGCGAGGCCGTCGAACTGATACCGAAGTACTGCCCGGAATGGACAAATCACAACGCGTCAGATCCTGGTATAACCTTACTGGAACTCTTTGCGTGGCTGATTGAGGTTCTGTTATATCGACTGAATCGAGTTGGAGATAAGAACTATCTGGCGTTTTTAAACCTGATGGGGATTGATCTTCAGCCGCCGCAGCCTTCGCGGCTGAACCTGACATTCAGTCTTGTTCCTGGAGCGAGGAATTTTCAGGTTGTTCCTGCGGGGACGAGTGTAGCGACGAACTATAAGAATGATGAGCCGCCTGTTGTATTTGAAACGCTTCGGGATCTGGTTGTACTTCCGACGTCGATAGTGCGTTGTTTTTCGCAGTTTCACGACATTTATGCCGATAACACGCCGTATATTTATGGACGTCCCGGTCAGTCCTTTGAAGCGTTTATGGGATGTCAGCGCATAGAGCGTTATCTGTATTTCATGGATCCGCGTCTTGAGGTTCTGAGTGAAGAAGCCCTTCTAATCATTGGAGTTGAAACGCCGAATGCACCGGAATCGGATTTCCCGACACTTTGTGAATGGGAATACTGGAACGGTCACAGGTGGCGTGAACTGGAAGCCTCGACGCAGGAACTGCCGGTTGGCTGGATGGCCTTCCAGGGTGTTGACGGGATGGAAGAAACCGTTGTGAATGAACAAAAAGGTTTCTGGATTCGGGCACGCCTGGTGAATGTTCCGCAGTCACCGGACATGACGAGTGTTGAACGCCTCAAGATGAGGATTGAGATTCTTGGCGAAGGCATTGTTCCAGAAAAAGTCATAACCCAGACAGTGAATGATGATTTTCTGCCAGTCGATCTGAGCAAGAGTTTTTATCCCTTCCACAAGGATCCGGGTGTTGAAAGCTCGTTCTATATTGGGAATGACGAACTGTTCAGTCATGCGAATGCGCGTATTCGTATCGACTTTGAGCTGGCGGATGCGATTGCCGTTTCTGGTCTTAATCCGTCGACGGATCTTCAGATTGCATGGGAATTTTATGATGGCCGTCAATGGCAGCGCATTGGTCTTGTCAATCCGAAGGGAGTTGAGGAAAGCCTGAAGGGGTTTGAATTTGATGATTCGACGTACTGTTTTACGAGAAACGGTACAGTCAGTTTCACGATTCCCGACAACATGGCGAAGATAGAAGTTTCGGATCAGGAATCATATTTTATCAGAGCGCGCATTATTCAGGGCGATTATGGTGTTCCCGGAATGTATATGCTTGATGGGGATAAGTGGGCGTGGTTTGATGAGCGTCCGTTGCGTCCGCCTCAAATGAAATCTGTTCGTCTGAAATATGAAGAAGCCAGTCAGACACCGCCGCTCGTTCTGACTTATAATGATTTCCGTTATGACGATATTACAAGTCAGGTGAGTGAGGATTTGTCGGTAGTCCAGGTTTTTGAACCGATAAAAGACGACACACCGTCGATGTATTTCGGCATGAACGGTCCATTCCCGAATGAACGTGTTCAGGTTTTTGTGCATGTTGCGTCGAAAACTGCAGCTAAAATTGAGCGCAGTCGTGAGGATGAGAAATTCCTTCGCAACTACTATCGCAAGATGGAAGAGGAGTATTTCGGCAACAAAAAGCTTGTGTGGGAATACTGGAATGGGAAAGACTGGTCAGATCTGAACATTTCGGATGGGACGAGAGCGTTTACAGAGAGTGGTTATCTCGATTTTCTTGGGCCGAAAGACATGGCTCCGACGAGAAAATTCGGCGAAAATCTGTTCTGGATAAGAGTGCGTCTTGAAATGGGTGGTTATGAAGAACTTCCACGCATTGATCACATTTTGTTCAACACGGTTGAAGCGGTAAACCGCCACACTTTGAATTTTGAGATTCTTGGTACGGGTCGTGGGACGCCGAATCAGGTATTCAAATTCCTGAACACACCAGTTCTTGAAGGCGAAGAGATTTGGGTTCGTGAAAAAGAACTTCCGCGCGACAATGAAATGGAAGAGCTGAAAGCGCTTTATGGAGAAAAGCCGTTTATTCAGGAAGACACGAGACTTGGTGGTTACTGGGTACGCTGGGAAAATGTCGAAAGCTTCTTCCTGAGCAACGATCGCAGCCGTCACTATCGCCTTGATCGCCTGAACGGCAAAGTCAAATTTGGCGACGGCACCCATGGCATGATGGTTCCGATGCTTGATCAGAACGTCCGTACGACTCATTATTGTGTTGGTGGCGGTGTAAAAGGCAATATTGGAGTCAATCAGGCGACGACAATTCGTCAGGCAATTGCCTATATTGATGGCGTTACCAATCACTATGCGGGCGAAGGTGGAAGCGATGTCGAAACGATAGAATCGGTGAAACAGCGTGGACCTTATGTGATTAAGAGTCGTTACAGAGCAGTTACGCAGGAAGACTTTGAAGTTCTTTCACTTCAGAGTTCAAATGCGATTGCGAGAACATGCTGTCTTCCATCAACCGAACGCGAAGGAGCAGTCACGATTGTGGTTGTTCCGCAGTTTGATGAAGAAAAAGAGGAATATTCGAAAAAGCTGGTTCCAACGAGTGAGCTGCTTCGCCGTGTAAAAGCCTATCTTGATGAGCGCCGTCTTGTCACAGTAAAGGTGAATGTTGAGCGTCCGCAGTACACGGAAATCAGTGTATTTCTTGAGATTATCCGCACTTCGACAGGTGCGAGTGACAGACTTAAACGCGACATCGATAAAGCCCTGCATAAATTCCTTCACCCGATTGTTGGTGGACGCGATGGAAAAGGCTGGAAATTTGGTCGCAGTGTTTTAAAAGTGGATCTTTATCATATTGTCGAAAATGTTGAAGGTGTCGATTTTGTTGATCGCCTGCAGATTCTCGATGAAGATCGAGGAACCTTTGTGGATCAGATAAAACTGGGACCAAAGGGTCTTCCGTATCTTGTCAATGTTGAGATTACCGAGAAAACGCGGGAACGCGTTGTATAAAAGCCATTGGAGTAGGAAATGCGCGTACAAACCAAACGAAAATTGAGCGTTCCTGATCTCGAAGGGCTATCGGTTGAAAATGCGTCGATTTATCTGGAGCTCAATGGTTTTCCGAAACCTGATATTCAGTATGAGGAAAGCTTTGAAACGGCGATGACGGTTCTTTCGCAGGATCCGCCGAAAGGCCAGATTGTCGATGCAGACACGATCGTAACCATTCATGTGGCTCAGCGTTCATTCTGCGATTTTCTGCCCGGAATTTATCGCACAGTAACTTATGAAGGTCACACCCATCTTCGCGATTTTTTATGGATATTCCGTCACATGTTTGACAGTGTATCGATGGAAATCGACAACATTCCGAAGATGTTCGATCCCTATGAAACTCCGGCCAAATTCCTTCCGTGGCTGGCGAGTTGGATTGGATTTGTTCTGGATGAAGACTGGCCAGAAGAAAAGAAACGTTATCTGCTCCGTCGTGCGGTTGATTATTACCGCATTCGAGGCACAGTAAAAGGCCTGAAACTATTTCTGTCGATATTTGTTGGTGTAGAGCCAGAAATCATAGAAAATGCGTGGCCCTTTAATGGATTCCAAATCGAAGTTCATTCGACGATGGATTTCGATACCATCATCTTCCCTGTCGTTAATGTATCACACTGCTTTATCGTCGATATTCCATTGGAACCCGAAGAAGTATCTGAATATACGATAGTGAAGATTCACGATATCATTCGAGCAGAAAAACCCGCCCATACAATGTACTATCTTCGATTCAAAGGAAAGAAAGTGGCTCTTTCGGAATTCCAGCTCATGGTTGGCGACGAAGAAAGTGGATATGTCATTGGTTCCGGAGAAGAAATCGTGGAACTTGGCGAAGCAGAAGTGGAACGCCTTCCCGGCGAAGAGTAATAAGAAATTCATCATTGCTTACACAGCGAGGTATAAATCATGGCAGAAGACCAGGGATTCAAACGGATTAATTTTTTCAAGGGTTTCGTCACCACGACGAAAGACTGGAACGACGCTGAACGTTATCACGTCGAGAAACACAAACTGCACAATCGCTGCTTTCATGGGGCAGGCGTTGTTCCCGGCTATCGTCAGGAACTGAAAGTCCGCGCCCGTGGCCGCGCAGATATGTCAGTTGAAGTGTCACCGGGTTATGCACTCGATGCACAAGGTAATGACATCATTTTGTATGAAACCGAAATCAAAACGATCAATAAGGCCGATTTCAAACTGCCGTTGACCATTTATTTCGTCATCAAATATGTCGAAGAAATGACAGATTTCATTTCCTATAAAGAAAATCTCGATTTTAAAGGCCATCGTCGTATCCTCGAAAAAGCCGCAATCGAAATATCCATCACCGAACCCGATATTTCCAAAGAAGTCGAAATCGGTCGTGTGTATCTGACGGAAGATGCGAAGAAGATAACGGATGCCAAAGATCCTCTCGAACCGGCACCCAATGAAATCGACCTTCGCTACGTTCCTCGCGCAGGCGTCGTCGGCGGCTATCTCCCGATGGAACTCATCAATCGTCTGCGCAAGATTATTCGTTCCCAGCGCGATACCTACTATCGCATGGCTCGCGATAAAAAAGTCCTCGCAGCTAATGGTGCTGCTCTCGGCATGATGACCATCGATATGCTGCTCGAATCTGGTACTGTCGGTCCTCAGAATATTATGCCGCTGCTCTCCAATATCGGTGATCTCGAATGGGATACCATCACTGAAATTGAAGCAACCAAACCGACCATGAAAGCTATGAAAGACTTCGGTCAGTTCAAACACTCTGTCGAAGTCTTCCGCGACCTCGTTGATGACAAAGCCCTCGTCATTGATGAAAATGAACTCATCAACTTCAATAGCCTCGATCAGGTTATTGCCGTTAAAGAAAAAGGCGCCATTTCACTTTCATCTATCGTTGGTGAAGAACTCGCCCCGACTGTCCTCGAAAATGGCGAAAATGAAATTTCGCAGGAATGGACAAAGATCAAAGAACACAGTGGCGATATGCCAGAATCCGTGACAATCGAAGGTCAGGAATGGACACTTATCGATACCATCGATATCCTCAATAAAGACAGTGAACAGGCTCACTCCTTCCAGATTATCGACGCGAGAGACTCCTGGAGAGCCCGTCAACGCATTCGCTACCCGGATGGTGTCACTGTGGAAGATGTCGGTATTGCACATGAAGGCGGCTACACTTCCTTCGAAATTCACAATGTCACGCCAAATCGTCCTATTATGCTCCTGCGTCGTATGGACTATGCCCGCGGTGACTTCGAAATTGAATATTCCGCAAATGATGTTCGCATCGGCATTTCGCAGTGTCCAGGCTCCGATAAACGCTTCCGTTGGCGCAACTGGCCGTTCCTGATTCCGCCTGAATTCGTCACAAGCGAAGTCCTTAAAGTGACACAAAAAGCTGTCACTGCGGCACGTGATATCAACATGTATCGATTCTGGTTCTATCAGGCTCTGTAATTTATCTTTCTTTTCTTTGATAAACGTCCCGAATGACTATACTCGGGGCGTTGCGGGGTACCCCCGCAGAGGGGGAAGCGGCGTATTGCTTCGCAATAGCCGCGAGGGGGAGACTTCCCCCCTCAACAAATTCCTTAAATTCAGGACAGGAGTTCATCATGGACGAAAAACAACGTTATGAAATCTTTAAATCCCGTCAGGGGAAATGCCATTATTGTGGCACACGACTGAAATGGGATGCTTTTGAAGTTCGCGGTCTTTCCGGCGGTTGGGTTCTCGAAGAACAAGAAGACAAATCATATCAGGCTCTCTGCTATAAATGCTTTGAATTCCCTCAAAGAGGTAAGACTGCTCATCGACTGACCATCAACGAAGAACAGCGTACAACGGCCGAAAGCCTCGGTATCGAAGAAAAACCCGTAGAATAATTCTTTAACGCACATATCCTGGAGGATTTCATGAGTGCAGATAAATCAAAAGTATTGAACATCCTTGAAATGCGCTATGACTATATGTCGAGCCGTAATGTCCTTAACAACTGGCGCAAAGCTGCCGGTATTCGCGAAGATAGCGACTCTTTGAATGATGAAGCGCTTAAAAGCCTGCTCGCTTATCTGAAAGAAAATGCTGCAGATGCTGTGCGCGTTCATGGTGCTATCGAACGTATGATCCTAGCTAAAGATACCCCAGAAGAAGCTCCGGCAGTTGTCGAAGAAGTCAAAGCTGAAGAAGCTCCGGCCGAAGAAGCCAAAGCTGAAGAAGCTCCGGCTGAAGAAGTCAAAGCTGAAGAGGCTCCGGCTGAAGGCGGTAAGAAAAAGAAAAAAGCCAAACACTAATTCTTTGCTGCAATTTAACAACAATGGGCGCTGTTTAAAAACAGCGCCTTTTTTATTCCGGTGACACGATGATACTCGCTATTATTCAGACAATTCCTACACATCCTTCTCATGTCGTCAAAACGGATTCATTCGCAAAATTTCAGCAAATTTGCGGTATGATTGAACAAACGGATTATCTGGCTGCTCATGCATCATGTCATGCCACAATGAATGGTATTGAACGCACACTCGCATGTGACGCCAATATTCTTGACAAAGATTCACTTTTACATGCGCTTAATGCCATTTTTAAAGCCGACCCTTTTGATGCTCTTGTCATTCCGGGACTTACCGATTTTGAGCTTCAGAAATACATTTGCTCAATCTGTCAGACTCATGCTTCGGATTTTAAGTTTACAGTTTTTCTGGATGCTCAACGCCATGAAAGCATTGAGAATATCATCAGCTATCAGGAAACTGTTCCGCGCTTTGCGCGGTATGCCTGGCCATGGGTGTCGACTGTTACACCGGGACGCCGATCAGCGATATGGCTTCCTACTTCCTGCCTGATTGCACCACTTGCACTTGGAAAAACAAGACATTTGCGCGGTGTTCATGATTTAGCCGAAATGCGTCCCGATGATATCGCCAGACTGGCTGAACACAATGTCGAACTTCTGGTCAATAAAACGGAACAGAGACGTCCCGTCATCGGACGTTATCAGGCTGAAACTTCAACAGTTCAACCTATCAGACAGGCTTTTGTCGAAGTTCCGGGTGTTTTTGCAAAAAATGACGAGGAAATACCTAAAGATCCCAACGAAACAGTCTTCGAAAACGATTTGGCTGAAGAACTTCATTGGCGATGCAACGAACTCATCAAGCAATATGCCGTCAATGGTCCGCAATTATGGAGTGCGCTTCAGCGCACAGCTTTTGCCGTTCTTAATGAAGCAAAGAGCCGGGGGAATATCATTAATTTTCACGTGCGCTGCGACGAAGAAACCGCATCATGGGGAACACCGGAAAAACCCGTTGTCGAAGTCCTTATCGAATATCCAAAACGGGTAAAAGAAATTAAGTTTAATTGGAAATAAGCAAGTATTACGCAGGGTACCTGCGCGCCGATGACGCGCGGGTGAAATCTGTATCAAATCCGGACTTAAACATCGATAAATGTTCCAATATCACCGTCAATACGCTGAGAAATGAAGTCTTTGAAACGATCTTTCAGGCGTGCTTCTATCTGACGAATACGTTCTTTACTGATATGATATTCGGCGCCAAGTTCAGCAAGTGTAATCGGATCGTCGGCCATCAAACGTCTGTTCCACAAAGCCAGCTCTCTTGGATCTGTGATAGATGCTGCAAATTCCGTCATAATATCGTGAACTTTGTCGTAAAACTCTTCGTGAGCAACAACCTGTTCTGGCGAAGCACTGCCGTCCTTGAGCAGCTCACCAATCGTGACATTTTCATACCCCGGAGCCGTCTGATCAATGCTCAGTGCCGGTGCATCAAGCTGACGTGACACATCAATCACATCCTGTTCTGAAACACCAAGTCTTTCAGCCACAAGTGCCGGTGTTGGATTTGTATAACCCTCCTGCTGAAGTTGAGCACGGGCTTTTTTAAGATTGTAAAAGAGTTTTCTTCCCGCTCGCGTTGAACCAATGCGTATAGGCTGAAAATGATTCATCAGATAATTGAGAATCATCGCACGAATCCAATACTGCGCATAAGAAGTAAATTTGACGTGACGGTAGGGATCGTAACGCTGGATGGCTTCGGAAAGACCAACATTTCCTTCTTGTATGAGTTCGAGTAAATTTGCCCATCTTCGCCGATATTCACGGGCAATTTTTACGACAAGTCGAAGGTTTGTCATAACAAGAAGCTGTGCAGCTTCGAGATCATTCTTTTGCTTGTACCGAACCGCCAGTTTCTGCTGATTCTCAGCATCCAGAATTGGATGATTTCGGATGTGCGACAAATACAACGTCAATGGATCCGTTGTCGATTCAGATGCATAATATCTGGGTTTAAATGCACTTCGAAGTGCAATCATGCCGTCTGTGGAATCGACATCGACATCCATCGTTTCGTAATGTCTGTCATAAACACCATTTCCCGCATTACTGCGTATGATTTCAGGATCAGGCAATAAATCGGGATCTGTCACTTCGATATCCGGAAAATCTGCTTCACTGAGTGCAGCTTCCGATATGTCATTGAATATTTCTTCGTCATCAAGGACATCCACATCGATCGAAGGCACTAAATCCGTCGATTCCTGTGTTTCATTTGCCTGATTTTGAACGATTTCTGTTTCTTTCTTTTTGCTTTTCATTCATTTGCCTCGCACACATGAGGACCGGAATACCTACATTAAACACTTATTCAGGTTTGAAAAGTCCCATTTTTGCGAAGTTTTTTCACAGCCCAGCTTTTGCCGGTAAAATTGAGCAAATAGAAAAAAAAACCGTATGCAATAAATCGCATACGGTTTGAAATCTTATTTGAAAAGTTCGTTTTCAAGGAACTTTATGTCCGACTGAAGCGTCGTATTTTTCTCACCCATTTCCTTAATCACTCTTTGAACAGCACTTAATACTGTTGTGTGATCGCGTTTAAATGCTCGTCCGAGGTCTGGGAATGAAAGGGCTGTATGCGACCTGGCCAGATACATCGCAATCTGGCGAGGATAGACGTACTGTTTAGCACGCGACTTGCCAAGCAATTCTTCGGAAGAAAGACCGAAATAACGGCAAACACATTCAATAATAACATTTGCATCCAACAGAACATTTCGCGTCTGATAGAATGGTTCGATAAGTTTTCGAGCCAAATCCATGCTGATGTGTTCATTATGAATATCGGCACAGGCTTTGATTCGCTTGATCACACCTTCGAGTTCACGAACATTTGAAGTTACTTTTGATGCAATGTATTGAGCCACATCATCCGGAATATAAAAATGCTCAGCACGTGACTTGGTACGCACAATTTCGAGACGCGTTTCAAATTCCGGGAGCTGAATGTCAGTTGTCAGTCCTGCAAGAAAACGCGAACTGATGCGTTCTTCGAGAATGTGAATCTCTTTTGGATGCTTGTCACTCGTCAAAACAATCTGTTTATTTGTACTCTGGAGCGCATTGAAAACATTAAAGAATTCCTGCTGCATCCCTTCTTTACCAGAAATAAACTGAACGTCATCGAGTAAAAGCACATCGCAATTGCGACGAATGTCATTGCGAAATTCTTCCATGCGATTGTTTTTAATCGCAAAAGTGTAATCATTCATGAATTCTTCACTCGTTTTGTAAAGAACCCTCAGATTGCTCGTTTCGAGAATTTCATTGCCAATCGCATGCATCAAGTGCGTTTTACCAAGTCCAACACCGCCATAAATAAAGAGCGGGTTGTATGCTGAAGCCGGCATGGCTGCAACCGCCTTTGCAGCACAATATGCCATCTCATTTGAACCGCCTTTGATAAAAGTATCAAACGTATAACGCGGATTTAAATGGCTTTTTTCACGGACTGTAATATCAGGTACAAAAGGTACGACATCCATCACATCGGATTTTTCAAACGCAGAAGAATGTGTCACCTGAAATGCCGCTTCCTGAGATTTTGGCGTGGAAATATCAGTAACTCGCATCGAATCGAACAAACATCCCGGTTCTTTACAAATCTGATGTAGGCTGTCACCCTCAATGGAAAGAACAATTTCCACATTCTGAGGTAATTTTTGTTCTTTTAAGACATCGTGAAGGACATCACAGAGTTTTTCTAAAAGATTGCTTTCGACAAAATTGAGACTGGATCTATCAGGCAGACAGAGATTCCATTCATTTTCAGTCATGCTGATGCACGAAAGATTTTCAATGTACGCCAAATATCGGTCGTTAATCTGCTGTTTGAGATGCTCCATAAAAAGCATCCAGATTTCTTTATTCATACAACCCTGACTTTAAGTCACTTTCCAACACAAGGTCATGAGTACCATCCTGGCAGACAACCTCTATCCATTGTCCGAAATCCGTTTCGAACAGCGAACACATTAAGGGACAGATTCTGGATGGTCAACTTTTTTACTTTTAGCTTTTCTTTTTGGTGACATAAGAACATAAAATTTTCTTATTTTTCAAGTCTTTTGCGATTTACTCCGTCTTAAAACGATTTTTGACTCTTTTTTAATA
>JAZRWV010000512.1:0-7959 GCA_045599925.1 Myxococcota bacterium | reverse complement strand
TAAAAAATGTTATCAAATCGGCGTTAAATTCGACTTGAAAAAACGCACGTTGGGAAAATGGGAGATTGTGGAGGATTGATGAATAGTTAGCGCTTAATAATCCTCCGTCTTTTAACTCGTCTTAAACAAGTCATACCTCTTGACGTTAGCTATGCCAAGCTTGACATAGTTTTTCACATTTTTCCTCGCCTAATCCGGCCAAATTTATAAGATGATGTTTGGTCGCAAAACAAAACCGCCCGCGTATGCTCGCAGGCACCAGAAAAGACGTGCGATCGCACGTCTCTGGTGCCGAGAACATAGCGGGCGGCAAGGGCCGTATCACCGCAATGCAGGCGAGCCGAAGCACGTCTGCATTGCGGTGAAAGGCCCGACGCGTGATGGCGTATCGGCTGTACTTGCCAACAGGCGAGTACAGCCGATAGCCGGCGCGGAACATGTTAAATCTTACTCAGCGTGCAATTCTCACTCAGAGAGTAAACAACGGAAGCATTGTTGGCTTCATCGCATTCCGTGACATCGCCGTTGTCGTGATTTTCGTAAGGTGCATCGATGTAGTAATAAATCTCGGCGGGCAGGTTGATTTCAGGAATCGCTTCTCCCGTCTGGACATCCGTACCTTTGCGATCGACCCATGTGTATTTCATGGAGAAATCTTCTCCGGCATGAATGATCGCGGACATGCCTGTTTCGCCGATGAACGCATCATGTCCGGTATTGTTGTAATTCCTGACGAAGAATTTAATGGAAATGGCGTTGTTGGCGCTCAAAGTACCGATGTTGCGAATCAAAGCCGTCAAATGAATGAAGGTTGGGCAGTTGACGGGGTTGAGGCTCAGGGACTTGGAGGTCAGATCCGCCGCATTATTCACACCACTTGGCTGAACATTCTGACGGAAATTGTTGAGTTTTGGTTCCGTCCAGTTGGGAATCTCAGACTGGGGAACGGTTCCATCCTCATTGATATTGGTGATGTGATACTGATGCTGGTTCCAGATATGACGCGAACGGAGCCATTTTTCACCATTGCTTTCGTAGACGTTGACGCCAAGCGTATCTCTTGGGTTGTTCTTATAGGGTGCGTTTTGGGGAATTTGAGCGATGATATTTGCACACAGTTCCTTATTACAGTCGGAGGCGACGACGATTTCGGTGCTTCCATCGTCATCGATATCGGCAATAATGGGATATTCGTTGCCGGTTGCGCTGTAATTTTCGGCGCTGGCAATCGGTTTCTGATCATTATAGCTGTCGCTGTCGGTACCGTCTGCTCCGGAACCTGCGCCATCATAAATGTGTAAGGTGAGTTCGTCGGAATAGACGACTTCTGCGTTGCCGTCGCCATTGAAATCAAACACGCTTGAGCCGGTTACTGCACTGGAATAATCCGTTGTCGTGGCATCAGCCCAAAGCACCTGACCGCCGTCAGCAGTGCCGTCATTGCCGTAAACGATATAGTAATAACGAGAGGCGACGCCA
Source organism: Myxococcota bacterium (assembly GCA_045599925.1). Taxonomy (GTDB): domain Bacteria; phylum Myxococcota_A; class Bradymonadia; order UBA4248; family UBA4248; genus UBA4248. Next base: position 6,480 of record JAZRWV010000512.1, on the reverse strand, counting down.
ATGCCGGGGTATTTGGAACCATTGAAATTCGCGATCACGGGGTGACCGCCGCCGGATGCAGTTGATTTACCAAGATCTGCGGCACGCTTGGAATCGATAGGAATCACATTTTCCCAAACATTTTTAACAGACCATTTGTCGCCTTTTTTATAGATTTTGGTAAAGATAAATTTGCCGCCTTTATCGCCGCTGATGACATGTGCGAGCTCGGGCACAAGTTCACCGTCTTGAGCAGCATTCGCACTGTCGGGCATCAAATCCGCGATGGCGATATTGCCTTTAAAATATTCGGGTTTATCAGACAACAACTGGTTGCAGTTCGAGTCATAAATACCGGACGGTCCCACGATTTCCATGACGCCATCGGGATCGCCATCCAGATTGGCGGCATTCATCAAGACCGTTGTATTGTCCAGGGCACCTTCAGCGCAGCCTTCGCGCCACACGAGTTTTTTCTCACCCGTGGAATCGTCAATCATGGCGACGCCATAACCCAACAAAATGGACGGGTATTTGTCATTTTTCGGATCGAGATACGCGACAGAAGGAAATACGGTCTTTCGTTCAGCGGTTGTCAGAGGAAGCGAATATTTTTCGACAATTTCGAAACCATTTTCTGTTTTGTTCAAGCCAAGGGCATGAAGTTTCGGGCTGGTTTTATCTTTTGTTCCGGCGACGACTTCGGGAAGACCATCATTGTCGATGTCGGCGATTGCCATGCTGATGGGATAGGAGAAATAATTCGGTTCCGTTGTGGCAATTTCGATGCATTTGGGGGCCGTTCCTGCTTCTGCTTCGCTGGACTTATTGGCAACGACGAAATGGATTCTGGCTTTAACCTTGTCATAATTGTTCGTAAATTTATTCGCATTATCAGGGGATGTGTCATTTCGGTAACCGATAAATGCGATAACGGTCTGATCCTGATCATTTATTTTGCCATCGCCATTGGTGTCGAACGGCGCAGCCAGCGGAGTTGTAATGACGCGTTCCCATCGTTCAGCTTTGCCTTTACCTGCATTCGGGTTTACACCTTCGGGATGCGTAGCATCAGGAGCACCAAGACAATTTGGCCAGTGGAATTTCAATTTCATGCTGAAATCATCCACAGCGGGTTTGACTTCGCAAATTCCGCCCACGTCATCGGCGTTTACGCATGATTTTGTTTCGGGATCACAGTATTCATAAAATCCGCAGTCATTCAGCGTTTCACATGATTTACCTTTTGGAACGCATATCGGATTGACGCAGATTTCATCATCGCCGCAGCAAATATCTTCATCCACACCACATCTGGCTTTGGTTCCACAATCTTTCTTGCAGATGTTGTTGACACAAACCTCGCCTGCGGGGCATTCGGGAGTGCAGACAGTCGTCGGATCGACGCACTTGCCATCGCTAAAGACCTGATTTTCCGGACATTGCGTGTCGATACATGTTCCGTTGACGCAGATCTGACCTTCTTTGCATGTCTCAGAACAGGAAGAATCGTCGGGATCAACGCATTCGCCCTGAATACAGACCTGAGAGCCTGTACATGCCGGTGCGCAGAAGTTTGGATCGATGCAGCGTCCGTTGACGCAAATTTCGCCATTTTCGCATTCTTTGTCGCATTTTCCGGGATCGACGCAGGCACCGTTGATGCAGATTTCACTCTTCGAACATACACTTTTACCCGATGCATCTGCGCAGTCGCCGGTAATTACTTCGTCAATGCACTGGTTGTTAAAGCATGCCTGACCGTTTTTGCATCGCGGTGTGCACAGATGCCCCGGATTGTGGCAGTAGTCGTATGCACAATATTCGCCTTCGATACATTTAGGGGTGCAAACGGGTTTGGGATCGACACAGATGCCGTTGACGCATATCTGATTGGGAGAACAGCCGGGATCGCACTGAGCAGGATCCATGCAGGTTCCATTGATGCAGACTTCCGGAAGAACACATTCGGGATTGCAGCTTCCTGTGGGAATGCATTTGTTGTTCACGCACATTTCATCGGGCTGGCATTCCGGATCACAGATTTTGTCGAGATCCTTGCAAACGCCTTCGATGCAGAGTTGGTTTTCAGTGCATTCGGGATCGCAGAAGTTCGGATCCGCGCATTTTCCGTTGATACAGATTTCAGGAGCCTTGCATTCATCAACGCATGTATTGGGATCTTCACATTTTCCGTTAATGCAGATTTGCGGGGCACTGCATTCGGGATTACATTCCGTTCCGGGATCCGTGCAAATGCCGAGGAAACAGGATTTTCCTTCGCATTCCGGGGTGCAGACACTTCCCGGATCGCCGCATTCTGCGGGTGTATATGCGACACACATTTGAGCACTGGCGCATTTGGGATCGCATTCCGTTTTAGGATCGATGCAAGCTCCGTTGATGCAGTGGGCCGGTGCCACACATTCCGGATTGCATCCGGGATCATGACACACGCCATTGATGCAGACCGACGGATAGATGCAATTTGTACATGTCGGATCCGGATCAATACAGCGGTTATGGAAACAAACCTGATCATTTTCACAGGCTGGATCACAGGGATCGACCTTGTCGACGCAGGTTCCTTTAATGCATTGCTGATTTTCATTGCATTCGGGATTGCAGGCATTCGGATCAATGCATTCGCCATCGACGCACACCAAACCAACTGCACATGCCGGATCGCATTCAAATACGCCGGGAACACAGGTATCATTTGCGCAGACTCTTGACCCGGAACACGAAGGGCTGCAGGTGCCGTTGTTAATGCATGTTCCGCCGATACAGATTTCGCCGTCTTCACATTCCGGTGAGCAGGTCGAAGGCGTAACGGGCAAACAGCTTCCGTTGATGCAAAGACCGGAAACACAGGTCTGATTACATGTATTCCCAACGCACTGACCATTCAGACAAATTTGACCGTCATCACATGCGGGCGTGCATGTGTCATCGCCTTTAACGCAAAGCCCGTCGATGCAGATTTCATTGGATTGACAGTAATCTGGGCACTGGCCGCCGGGAACACAGACGCCATTGACACACACCTGGTTGTTTGTACATGCCGGATCGCACGGTGCATCCCCTGTTTTGACGCATTCACCGTTGACGCAGACCAGATCTCCGGCACAGACGGGACTGCATGTCGTCCCGTGGACACAGGCGCCGTTCAGACAGATTTCGTTATCTTTGCATGCTGTATTACAGGTCGAATCATCGCCTTTCACACACACGCCATAAATGCAGACTTCGTCCTGTTCACAATCGGGAACACAGGTCGAACCGTGAACGCATTTTCCGCCGATACAGACTTCATTTTCATCACAGGCAGGATCGCAGCTACTGTCATCACTCTTGAGGCAGTTTCCGTTCACACAGATTTCCCCGGTCTGACAGCCTGGATTACAGGTATTTCCATCGACGCAGTACGATGAAATCAGGACCTGATTCACGCCACAAGTCTGTTTGGGGACACAGATACCTTCTTCACATACCTCATTTTCCCTGCATTCGGGATAACAGTCATTGGGATCGACACATTTGCCATCTTTGCAGACATAACCTGCAGTACAAGCGGGATCACAGTCAAATATGCCGGGAACGCAAGTGTCGTTGGCACAAACGTCCGAACCGGAACACACAGGTCTGCAGGTTCCGTTGTTGACGCATGTTCCGCCAACGCAGATTTCATCGTTTGCACATTCCGGTGTGCAACCCGAAGGATCAGACGAAACACAGGCTCCGTTCAGACAAAGCCCTGAAACACAGCTCTGATTGCAGGTGTTTCCGACGCATGTGCCGTTCAGGCAAACCCTGCCGTCATCACAGTCTGGCGAGCAGGTGTCATTACCTTTGACGCAAAGGCCATCGATGCAGATTTCATTTGTCTGACACGGCAGCAGACATTGACCGTTTGGAACACAAATGCCATTGACGCACACCTGATTGTTTGTGCATGCCGGATCGCATGGTGCATCCCCTGTTTTGACGCATTCGCCGTTGACGCAGACCAGATCATCAGCACAGACGGGACTGCATGTTGTTCCGTGGACACAGGTGCCGTCCAGACAGATTTCGTTATCTTTGCAAGCCGAATCACAGGTCGAATCGTCGCTTTTGACGCAGACGCCATAAATGCAAACCTCATCATCCGCACAATCGGGAACACAGGTCGAACCGTGAATGCATTTGCCGCCAATGCAGACTTCATTTTCATCACAGGCAGGATCGCAGCTGCTGTCGTCGCCCTTAAGGCAAATGCCGTTTACACAGATTTCGCCGGTCTGACAGCTTGGATTACAGGTATTCCCATCAACACAGTGTGAGGCAATCTGAACCTGATTCACGCCGCATATCGGCTTGGGAAGACATTCTCCTTTTTCACAGACCTGATTATCGAGGCATTTGGGATCGCAGGCATTGGGGTCGACACACGTACCATTTTTACAGACCAGGCCGCCTGTGCATTCGGGATCGCAAAGATCCACGCAAACACCGTCCTTGCAGATTTTTCCATCGGTACATACGGGATTGCAAAGATCCACGCAAACGCCGTCCTTGCAGATCTGGCCTGTGCCGCAATCGGGATCGCATCCAAAATAGGTAACGGTTCCTGACGGAATGTCTTCGCATCCTGCCAGGCTAATGCCAAGGCAGATGCAGAGACTCGTCAGATAAAGCACATTTTTTTTCATGTAGTTCTCCTTAATAATGTTAATTCTTCTTCCTGCTTCAGGTAAAAAAGCAGGACAAAACAACGCACAAGGAACGATTTGAGATTATTTTTATTCAAAAAAAAATTGATGTTACTGATACAAATTGGGGTCAGAGTTTTCAACATGCTGGAAATGTTATCTCCATACCATACCATTTGCGTGGCCGTATGCGCTTTGCGCATAGGCCGCGCCAGTGCATGGCGTATTGTTCAGCATGAGAGCCGCTGAAAAAACGGCTCTCATGCGCTACAATAGCCATGCCCAAAATAAAAGACAATAGCCATGCCTTAACAAAAAAATTGAATTTTCACGATAATAATTCAAACATGAGCACATGTAGGTGTAATACCTTTATTATAAAAAGCAGATTAAGGCTTTTTGGCGTTGCCAGTCATGTGAAATAGGGGTAGAAAGCTCGCGCTTTAGCGTTTGCCCAGACCGGGCGAACCATTACTCATTTAGGAGATTGCAGCCATGGTTGAATTTTCAGAAATCCTCAAGAAAGCCGAATCCTACCGCGCCGATATGACGAAATTCCTTCGCGATATGATTGCCATTCCGAGCGAATCCTGTGAAGAACGCGATGTCGTTCTGCGCATTAAACAGGAAATGGAAAAAGTCGGATTTGACAAAGTGAACATTGACCCGATGGGCAACATTCAGGGTTACATTGGTCACGGCAAACACGTCATTGCCATGGACGCCCACATCGACACGGTTGGCATTGGTGACATTCGTCTGTGGACGGAATGTGATCCTTACAAAGGCAAAGAGGATGACAATACGATTTGGGGTCGTGGCGGTTCCGATCAGGAAGGCGGCATGGCAGCCATGGTTTATGCCGGCAAAGTTATCAAAGATCTCGGCCTTGAAGGCGACTACACGCTGATCGTTTCCGGCACCGTTCAGGAAGAAGACTGCGACGGCCTCTGCTGGCAGTACATCGTCAACGAACTCAAACTTCGTCCTGAATTCGTCGTCATTACCGAACCGACGAGCCTGCGCATTTATCGCGGTCATCGCGGCCGTATGGAAATCAAGGTCGAAACCCGCGGCGTCAGCTGCCACGGTTCCGCTCCTGAACGCGGCTCCAATGCCATTTATAAGATGGCCGATATCCTCCAGGACATCCGCGAACTCAACCGCGACGAATATGACAATGACCAGGCCGTCAAAGGTTTGGGCAAAATGCTCGACCCGAAATACAACGAACGCTGGGAAGATGCTCGCTTCCTCGGCCGCGGCACAATTACCGCCAGCCAGATTTTCTACACGAGCCCCAGCCGCTGCGCCGTCGCTGACTCATGCCAGCTCTCACTCGACCGTCGTATGACCGCCGGTGAAACCGCAGAATCCTGCCTCGAAGAAATCCGCAATCTGCCGGCCTGCAAAAAATGGGCGAAAGATGTCACCGTCACAATGTACAAATACGAACGTCCTTCGTACACGAACCTCGTTTATCCGACGGAATGCTACTTCCCGACTTGGATCATCCACGAAGATCACGTCGTTTGCCAGTCCCTCGTCGATGCCTACAAAGGACTCGCCGGTGAAGATGCTGCCAAACGTTTCTTCAATGAAAAACCCGTCGTCGACAAGTGGACCTTCTCTACGAACTGCGTTTCTATCATGGGACGCTATGGCATTCCTTCCATCGGGTTCGGTCCTGGTGCCGAAGACCAGGCTCACTTCCCCAACGAAAAAACCTGGAAAGATCACCTCGTGACCTGCTGCGCCATGTATGCCGCGATTCCCCAGGTCTATTGCAGCAAAATCGATAAGTAAT
>JAZRWV010000511.1:0-8681 GCA_045599925.1 Myxococcota bacterium | reverse complement strand
ATTTGGCTGGCAATCCTGTGTGTTTGCTGTCATTTTCAATCACATCCCTGGTGGGTAAATATCAAAGAGACAATTTCGGTATGAGTTTATTCTATTTTGACTGGCCTGGCTATGACCTAAATCGGTCATACGCCAGGCCGTGCGGCCTGTCGCGTTGCGATACGGCCGCACCAGCCCGGTGCAAAAAAACGGCCGTATGCGCGATGCGCATAGGCCGTTTATAACGCATGGCGTATTGGCCTGTGTATGTAGAGACGCAAATTTTTGCGTCTCCATACACGGGCCAATAGCCATGCCCCCTATACCTCGGGAACATCGAGTCCGAGCAGACTGAAATCCGCCGCGAGTTCATTTGAAAGCAGGCGATAGAAGAGATAGGACCCAAAACCGGTCCACCAAATCCAGTTCGTGTCGCGATCGACTTCGAGGGCAATCACGCCAACGACCTCGTCTTTCATGCGAATGGGGTAGCACATCGCGGCATAGCTGCCTTCGCGCGAAGGTTTGTAATAATCGCTGAGTTTGCGCCAGTCCGAGCCAAGTCTGTCTTCAAGACGGCCATCGGCAAGGATGCCCTTTGTCTCATTGACATAAATCTCATTCTGGAATGCTGTGTGACCATTCTTGAGCTCGCCGCCGGTCAGCGTAATCACGCGGTTCAGGCGGACAGCAAGCGAAGAAAGTGAAGACTCCTCAGGATTTTCGGCATAAATCGGAAGATCAATGTCATTAAAGATCGTAAATCCGTGGGGATCCGTGAAACGAAGAATGTCATTGCCATTCTTGTCGACAGCGCGATAGCCGATGGCGAAGCACGGAATATGTGTCGACTGTGCAACGAGGCCGTTGACTTCCTTGATAAATGACTGAATTGCGGCATCCGACTGTTTGTTTCCGGCATTTTTGAAGAGTCTCGATACGGCGACCTGATTTTCGCGGACGCATTCGAGAAGCCAGAGCTGCTGTGCCGAAAGGCTGAAGAATGAGGAGCGATGGAGATAGGTTCCGAGTCTCGTCGCGAGTGTTTCCAGTACGCGGGAGGTCAGCGAGCTCAACGGCATCGGCTCAAAGAAGTTGATCGAAAGGAATCCGAGAAGTTCCTGATCGCCGACTTCGTTGGCGCAAAGAAGCGGAAGCAGCACCGTGAGCTTTTCTTTCGGACGATATGAATGGGTCGCAACGCGGTGGGCATTTTTCTGGATTTCGCCCATCGAGAACCATTCATCGCTGTCATCTCCGATAAAAATGTTCAGACCCACGGCTTTTGTGCGGCGGACTTCTTCAAAGGCGTGTCCGATAAGGCCGGAATTTTCACCGTGCTGAACAACAAATTCAAGGGATGAAAGATTTTCGTAATGCTTGTCGGAATCTTTTGGCCCGCAATAGAGCTTTTCATTGACGATCTGGAAATGCGCGGGACCGACGCCGCTCATGACCATCGATTCGAGCGAGCTTGAGAGCATCAGACAGGCTGAATGATCGGAACCGCACCAAATCGGGATAAGATCGAGGATTTTATCGAGGAATTCGCGAGGCGAGGAGTTTTCGCATTCGTCAAACACAATGCGAAGTGAGTTGTGACGGAATGCCCGGATGGCTTCATTGTTGCGGGTTCTCAGGGCAACAGTGAGAATTTCTGCATTGAAAATCTTGGCATCTTCGGAAACGACAAATGCATGAATGTGTTCACGTCCAGGCTCCGATATCGAAAGAATCGGGTAGAAAATGAGTGTTTTGCCGTCAATTTCATGCGTTAGCGGGGCTGCAAGGTCTTCGTGTTCGCGGGCTTCTGCAACGAGTGCGGCATAATCGACATGGAGAGTCCACACTTCTGCTCCATATGTGGAAACGCGAATCGCAACGGCTGGCATGTTGCTGACTTCGAATCCAACAACGACGCCGAGATGGCTGATCTTGTGATCCATCAGAAGCGGCATCAGATAGCGGTGCATATGTACGCCAAGAATTTCTGTGATCGAATCACTCCATGGCGAAAAATACTGCATGGATTCACGCGTTTGTTCTGTCATATCGATTTTCCTGAAATGTCGTGTGCATCTGATTTTTGAGGGAAAAGACTCAAAAAGTGATTTGCACATGCCCTTTGTTTTTCATAGGGCGGTTTGTTTAAATGAAATTTTTTTTTAATATTAAAAATGTTTCTGAACAAGGTTTGTGTTAAAAAACGGGCTTTGTAATAGCGAGATCTTAATCGATGTTCAAATGGTATTGCATATCGACTGATTTTTGTTTGAACCCGATTTTTTGGAAGAATGCCATGACATCGTCCGATTTTATCGGGAAATGCACGGTAATCCATTCGATGCCGCGATCGTTGATGGCTTCGAACAGAACTTCCATCAGCGCACCACCAATACCGCGATTTCGATGTTCTGGCAAAACCCAGAGTTCATTGATGGCCGCCACATTTTCGACCGTAAACAGTCTGGCCTGCTGTTCAATGATGGCTGCCGTATAGCCGACAAATGTTTCGGTTTTATCGGGATTTTCGATGAGTGCAACAAATGCAATATAGCGCTGTTCAGTGAGAAGCTGCTGGCGAAGACGACGCATTTCCCAGGCATGCTGCTTTGCATTGATGCGAATTTCGGTCAGTGGGTTGTCATCCACTTCGGTCTGCTGTGCATAGAGCGCCTGAATTTCGTCGAGCTCTTCAATTTTCATACGCCGAATGATGACGGCCGGCTTTTCATCACTTTTTGTCGTATTCATAAAAGACCTGAACGGAAGAAATGGCTTCCGGCTTCTGTCATTGTCAGTTTTTGGCGAATGAAAAGAGGCCGGAAAGGTGGTTATTCTTCGGAATCCGAATCAGAAGATTCCGCAATATGCGATTCGTTTTTTGCGAGTCGAATGGCTTCGAGCTGACCGGAAATGTCGACATCCTGTTCCAGGAGTCGATGACCCCGGTTGAGGTCGGTGCGTTCATTTCTGAGTCGAATGACATTCGGCAGAATGCTGAGTGCTTCGAGGTCGTTGACTGCGGTTGTATAAATGAGCTGAATGCCCATTGCACTCGCGAACTGTCTTTGCATGTTGATAAAGACGGTACGGCTTGCGCGGCCAATCGGGTTGTCGAGGATGAGAACGCTCGTGGGCTGACGGTTCATTCCGCGCGTGCGCGCACGAACATTTGCAAGTGTGCAGTAGAGCAGAATCGCGCACGTGAGCTGCTCACCGCCAGAGAATCTTGCCGTTTCCGTGATTTCGATAAGTTTTTGCGGAGAGGCCGGATCCGGATTGAGAACGCGCACGGTAAAGGGGCGGGCAATTTGTCGAACGGCTCTCTGAATGAGTTTGGTTCCGGTCGGAAGAACTGTTTCGTCGACGAGTGTATCGACGAGTTCCTGAATGAGTTCCAGACGATCGTTTTGAGATGACGGTTCCTTCGTCGTAATTCTCAAAAATCTGGAGCCTCCGATTTCCGGTACTTCTCTCGGAACTGTACTCGCTGAATCCGCCAGCTTGAGCAGGCGCAGACCTTCGTCGGCTGCATTGAGAAGGAATTTTGCAAGGAAATTCCTGTGTTTTTCCATTTCTTCGAGCGTTGATGTGATTTCGCGAAGTCGGATGTTGAGGGATTCGCGGAATTCAAGCGCACCATTTTCGAGGGATTCGGCATCCAGCGTTCTGAACTGCGTGATGATGCGGTTTTGAAGTTCGGCAAACTGCTCGTCATCCACCCATTTCCGGATCGATGTAATGCACGATTTGCGAGTGGAATCGAGACCGTCGTTGGCTTCTTTGTATTTTTCGAGTCTCGTTTCGAGATCCGTAATTGCAGCACCAATTTCCGCAGCTTCGAGGTTGGCTGTAATCGAGAGTTCGATCTGCCCTTGCAGGAATGAAGCGTGGCTTCTCTGAACGGAATTGAGGCGTTCGAGGTCTTTTGCAAGTGCTTCACGGCTGTGTTTGGCATTGGCTGCAATGCGATCTTTTTCACGAATGGTGGCGTCGATTTTTCTGAGTTCTGAGGCACCATTGGCTGCAGCTTTTTCAAAGGAATCAACAGAATCTTTGGAAATCTCGACCTCTTTGGGAATGATGGGCTTGCCGGCACCAAACCATTCGTTCTGGCGCTGCTGGCGCAGCGATTCTGCTGTACTCAATGCCGCAATGGCTTTTTCTTTTCTCGAACGAATGATTTGAAGTGTTTCGGTGGCGCGTTCACCATTGGCTTCGAGGTCATTGGGATTGGCCAGACTTTCAACCGCTTCTTTAACTTCTTCAATCGTGAGAACGCCGCGAATGAGCTGAAGAACCTGATTTTTGTCTTTTTTGGCTTGTCTTTCAGCCTGTTCGAGATTTCGAACGAGTTCGTTGTTCGTATATTCGCGTTCAAGTTGATCGAGCAGACGAGAATACGTGTTCTTGAGATCCTCGATATTGCCCTGTTTTGGGGTGGGCAGATTGGAGATGTATTTGACGCGAGATATCTCGTTGTCGAGCAGGCTTGCCTGCGAAGCCACAGGCTCGGTTGTCTGGAGCAGAGTTCTGGCTTTTTCGCGGATTTCCCGCGCCTGAAGTCTGAGCGCTGAGGCTTCATCATGTCTTTGAATGCTGAGCTCGAGCTTGTCTCTGGCTGCTTGTTTCCAGGTTTCAACCGAATCATCGACTTCATTGACGAATTCGCGCAGCTTGTCACATGCGTGTTCAAGACCGAGGATTTCGTTGCTCAGACGACCTTTTTCTTTCTCATCCTGACGGGCTTTGTCGATGAGACGGCGCTTTTCGTCGTTTTGCATGTCGAGTCTGGCCATTTCATCTTCATATTGTACGCGGAGTTGCGCGAGTTTTGCTTTGGCAGCGGCAAACCATCCGCGACGATATTGTGCCCGGAAACTCTTGAACTTCATCGATGCATTCAAATAGGTATCTTGTGTTTCGAGCGCATGTTCAATGTCACCATGAATGGTTTCAAGTCGGTTTTCGAGATTGTCGAGTGCCTTTTTGGCATCATTTTGATCGAACCATGCGTGATCTTTTGGCCCCAAAATGCACTGGAATCGCGATGAGGTTTCCGGAATGGATTCAAATGCTTCCGGTGTTGCCAGCGTGATGGGAAGGGACGGAACTGCATTGGGATTGGATTCAATGAGTCTGCGGACGCGATCAAAGTCTTTGGCTGGAACAATAATGCCCTGGGCGATGGCGGGATAAGACCGGACGATATTTTCTCTCTCGTCAGCATGAATGTTTTCACTGATATAGGACCAGCCTGATTTCGCATTGGATTTGGGCCCTAAAAATGAAAGCAGGGTTTCAACTTCAACCGATGGCGGCATCAGTCCGCGTTCCTGAATGTGAACTTTGGCGCGTTCAAGGGAAGCAGCTTCCGTGCGCAGACGCGCAGCTTCTTCCTGCATTTCCGATGCATGACGCTGAAGCAGTGAGGCTGTGTCATCCGCAACTTCATCGAGATCGAGTTCGTCAACTTCGAGCAAACTGAGAAACTGAGCATCTGTTTCGAGAGTTTCTCTGCTCTCGGTCGCTTTCTGATATTCGCGTTCAAGTGCAGTAATTTCTGCCTGTTTGGATGCCGTTGACTTCTGCAAATCCTGAATCTGACGCGAATATTCGTCTTCGAGTGCTTCGTTTCCTTCGCGGCTTCTGTCGAGTGAACGAAGCTTGGATTTTCTGGATTTAAGCGTGTCTTCTGTCCTTCGGAGGGCTTCCGATGGCGTTTCATTGGCCTGCAAAATAGCGAGTTTGATGAGACTTTCGAATTTCGATTCGCGTTCCTGAAGATTTTTCTCGTAGCTTCTGCTTTCTGATTCGTAAGCATAGGCTTCTCTTTCGAGTTTTCCAGCTTCGGAATCGATATCCATGCTCTGCTGTTCGAGTTCAGCCGCTTTGGAACGGATGTTGTCGCGTTCGGACCGGAGTTCAATCGCCTGATGCCTCATCGCCGCGACGTAGTCGACAGCAGCTTTTGTGACGCGTTCAATCAGGGGTTCGCGATTTTCTTTTGCACCCGAAATGCATTCTCTGAACGATTCCGCATCTTTTTGAGCAATGACGTATTCTCTGTAGGGATATGCTGCTCTCCATAAAATTTCTTCTTTTTCTGCATCAGCAACGGATTCGGTGAGATCATCGACCTGTTTTTTGGCTTTTTCAACCTCTTTTTCAGCCATTCGAAGAGCCACGGCCAGGGCAATGCCTTTGTCGCGCTGAACGCGGGCTTCGGTATCACTCCAGGCTGCGCGAAGGGCTTTGATTTCGTCGGCAATCGCCGTTTCCTGCGCCGCAAATGCGGCCGTATTGTTCGCAATGGATGCTCGAATCTGACCAAAAAGTGTCGTCAGTCGCTGGGCTTCTTCCTGCGTGCGCAGTCTGCGCTCGTGGAGTTCGACAAGCGGCGTCAGGCGTTCAATCAATCCAGTGGAAAGGTTGAGATCGGGCAGAAATTCATGTTTTCTTCGCTGAAGCTGCTTGCGATAAGTTTCGAGATTTTCAGTAATGCCGTCTGTTTTGGTGGGTTCAACCGTGAGTTCGAGCAAAAAATCGATGAAATCATCAGGGCTGTTGAATCTGAAGAGCTCATCTGCACCCCCTTCGCGGCTGTTCATGATCAACTGATAGCCGAAAAGTCCCGGATCGATTCCGGCACTCTGGAGCTTTTCACTCCATTCGGTTTGGTTTTCAGTGCAGAAGAACTGCAGGCTGGGATGTTCATCCCGGAGTGCATGCCAGTTCTGTTTGAACGACATCATCGTCCTTCGTACGCGGCCGCCTTCCGGCGTCGTCATGTCAATCGGAAGTGTCGGAAGGAGGGTTTCTTCGACGGCATCGCTAACGCGTACACAGAAAAATAGTCGTCGAAGACTGTCGCGGTTGCCTCCGGCATATTCATAAAAAACACCCGTCAGAAAACGAGCAGCCGTCTGGCTGTCATCGAGTCCGAGTGTCTGCAGGTCGAGTGTCCATTCAGCTGCTACAACACTGCGATCGTTGATGAGAATGTAGTCTTCGATTCGGCGTTGTTTGGCATCCGCTTTGTTGCCCAGAAAATCCCTGCGGTTTGGGCGCGGAAGCGCAAAGAACAAACTTAAAATTGAGGATTTGCCGCCACCGTTTCGCAGCCAAATCGTCGAATCTGATGGCTGACCAGCCTGATCACTCAGGTTTATCGTCAAATCCTGCATACGGGCATTGGGATGGCCTATCGAAACAAATCTTAATCTCGTGAGTTTTGGCATTTTATTTATTCCCTCTATTCCATATCAGGATCGTCGTCTTCTTCTTCATATGTACCGGCATCGTCGAATTCATCATCCTCAAATCCATCGTCGATGTCTTCATCCTCACTGTCGTCTTCCTTTGGAATCGCATCGCCCATCGGATCGAGCTCAACGGACTGATCGCGGAATTCGCGTCCCCAGTCTTCGACAGAAACTTCCTCAACAGGCTGTTCGTCGGTGAATTCAGTCTCATGCGAAGCATCGCCATTTTTAATGCGCATAACTTCGTCGAAAAGTCTCGATGCCGCTAGTTCCTGAACGAGAACATTGTAACGGCGCGTGGGCTGCCAGGCTTCTTTTCCGGCGTATCGCGTTTCTGTAAAACACCCGAATTCCTTAAGCCTCTCGAGGTTATACTTGATAATTCTTCGCGTGGATGAACGCGATTCCTTGCCGTCCACGTTGACGCGCGTGGAAAGCGTGTTGTCGTAAACGCGCCAGGCATCGTAAAGCCCCGTGCGGACATCGTCCATGTCGGGATCGACTTCGGCAAACTCTTCTTTCAGGCGCGAACAAATGGCTCGAAGCGAGTCATCGACTTCATCCACTGTGACCGGAAGTCTCGGACGGTTGATGTCATCTTCGAGATCCCTGGCTCGCGGAAATACAGTTGCTGCAATCGTAATTTCGATAAGACCGTCCAGAAGACGCGCATCGGCTGACGAATTGCTCGGGCGAAGTTCCGATGATTTCATCCAGAAAACGCTTCCTTCTCGCGGACTCAGTACAATGCCGTGTTCGCTGACGTTGAGCACATATAATCCAAGACCGTCGCTCATTTCTGCAACGACATCGCGAAATTCGCTGCGATTGAGATATTCGCGAATCAGTTCGCGGTATTCTGCATTCTGAATGGGACGCACGCGAGGCTGAAGCCCCCACTGAATGAGTGTCGCGGCGCGAAAGACATCGGTTAATTCTAATGACATGGCTTATTTATATGATGAGGTGTGGAGTGATATAATTGACCGCAATTGCAAATTGCTCATTATGAAAAAGGCGCAACCCATACTTCGTCGCCGTAATACTCGGGATCAACGAGCAGAGTGTTCGCCTTTTCAACGCGGACAATCGGCTTTTCGGTACTTTCGATATCGAAATGCTGCATGATGAGAAGAATGATGATTTCGCACTGAGCTCTCGTAAACCGCTGAGCTCTTGCATAAGCAAGAAGATCGCTGAGTGTCGTAGGGTTGACGATGCTTCCGAGCAGATGTTCTGCAATATTTCTGTCTTCTTCTGAGTATCTGGCGAGGTCTCCGGCGAAGTGATTGGCTTCGATGGGTTCGATATCTATCCAGTCGCGTCTTTGCTGGCGTTTTGGCCTCAGAAGTCCGTCAAATAGGAAGCATAGCGAGAGCTGTGAAGGAATTTTGGGGGCCATCAGATGTGGTAAGGTTGCGTCGATGACGTGAA